>CAZBNU010000087.1:0-7285 GCA_964493075.1 uncultured Nitrospirales bacterium
GCGGTACACCCTACGTGCTGGGTGCATTGGAAAAAGCACGGGCTGAAGGCGCAAAGACCACGCTGGTCACCAGCAATCCGGCAGCAACCGCACCGGTGGATATTCTGATTGCGCCAGACACCGGCCCAGAGGTGTTGCCCGGTTCCACACGCCTGAAAGCAGGTACTGCGGCAAAACTGATTCTGAACATGATCAGCACCGGCGCAATGGCGCAGGCAGGCTACGTCTACCAGGGACGCATGGTGAACATGACGCCCGTAAATGATAAACTACGTCTTCGGGCGCAACGCATTGTGGCGGAAATTTGCGATGTCACTACGGAAGCGGCTGCCGAACTTCTGACAGCATGTAACTACCATATTCCCGTGGCCATTCTGATGGCAAAGCGTCATCTGTCCGCTGAAGATGCTGCAACAGAATTGAAGAGGCACAAGGGCCTGTTGCGTGACGCGCTCAAGTAATACCAACTGATTCAGGTGATCATCATGAATGCATACCTCTATAGCTGCAACCTTATCTGCATTGGAGTGTTGCTGTCCTTTGCCGTTGATGCACTCACGGTTGAAGACGATGCTGTAGACCCGCAAAAAGTCCAGGCCTACATCCGCTATGCAAGTCTTTCCGGTAAGGCTACGGTGAAGTCCAGTTCGTTGTTGACCCTTCGTGCAGGCAACCGCACGGTCGAACTTCCACCGGGCGAGTGGGTTTTCGAGGCCACCGAAATACAGCCTGCTCCAAAACGCTACCACGTGTTTCCCAAGTCTTTCCAGCCCGGTGAACAGCAGCAGATGAATGCCTACATGGACGGCTGGCGTCAACGCGGTTATGACCCCGTCGTAAAAACCCTCGGCCTGCTTTACAAAACCGCAGAAGGCCATACGCTGGACAATCGTGTTCACTGGATTTCACTGGCGCGGTTCAGCAGCGAGAAAGAGGCGCAGGCGCTCATTACACAGCTGAAGAAAGAACCGGTGTGGGCGTGGATGCGCCAGGAGAAGACCGGTAAAGGCAGCGCGGTTTTTCACGTGCGCGACAGCCGCGGCAATAGCCTCGAAAAACTGACCATGCCAGTTGTGTTGTCCTGTGCCGACCCGCTGGAGTTGCAGGATGTTTCCAGTAGTTTCTGGAAAACACGCAAGGCAAACCGCCTGCTCGCTTCGCCGCTCTACTTTGAAATCGGAATGGATAGCACCCTGGAAGTCTACGGTTATCTACCCGTCGAACTGTATCTGCAAGGCGTGGTTCCGGCGGAAATGCCCGCGAACTGGCCCCAAGAGGCGCTGAAAGCGCAAGCCATCGTGGCGCGTAGCGAAATCTATGCATCTCTGGGCACCAAATATAAACTGGAAGGCTTCGACTTCACCGCGCTTGAGAGTTGCCGCGCCTACTGGGGATTAGGAGGTCATCACGCCAACACTGATGCTGCTATCGAAGCCACAACGGGAAAAGCACTGGCGTATGAGGGCAAGTTCGCCACGGCCGTTTTTTCCGCATGCTGCGGTGGCTGGACAGAAAATAACGAGAACGTGTGGAGTGGCCCCCCGAATTCCATTCTGCGCGGCATCCCTGATTTTGCCGCCGGAAAAAAAATGGGCGTTCCTTCCAGCGACAGCGCCTGGCGCCAAAAAATCAAGTCCAAACCAGATGCGTGGTGTGCCGGAGATGAGGGCGGTTTCCGCTGGAAAAAACAGTTCAGCAACAAGGAATTATCGGATATTGTGAACCGGCGATACGCTGTAGGGAACATCAAATCCATAAAGGAGGGGGCAAGAGGTGTAAGCGGACGCCTGAAATCGGTTACAATTACGGGCAGCAAAAGTACCGTGACCGTTGATCGGGAGTTGGCCATCCGGCAGGCATTTGGCGGTTTGCCCAGTGCTATGTTTATAATAGAGGCATCACCCGCAGGCGGCGTTCCGGCGACGTTTGTGTTTTATGGCGGTGGACGTGGTCATGGCGTGGGTCTTTGCCAACATGGCGCCCGTGGCATGGCTGTTGCAGGCAGGAAACATGAGGAGATCGTGACGCACTACTTTAAGGGCGTTACAATTGAAAGGACGCGCTGATGAATCTTCAGGCTATTCGTGAGAAAAGGGCTCGCTTCGTTGTAGGGTTGATGTCCGGCACCTCCTGTGATGGAGTGGATGCCGTGCTGGTACGCATCAAAGGGACAGGACCAGGGCTTGCCATGAAATTCATGGCGCATAAATCCTTCCCCTACGAACCGGAATTACGCAACAGGCTCCTGACGGAGCAGATGTCTTCACGCGAAGTGTGCCTGTTAAATTTTGAACTGGGCGAACGGCTTGCGGAAGCGGCACAGGCCATGGTGGATGTCGCCGTAGACAACCAGGTGGAAGTGGATTTCATTTCCGCGCACGGCCACACCGTAGGGCACTACCCCCCCGGTCCCGGAAACGCGCACTATGGCACCTTGCAGATCGGTGAAGCGGCAGTCATTGCGCAACGCACGAAAAAGCCCGTGATCTCCGATTTCCGGGTCCGTGATATGGCGGCAGGCGGACAGGGTGCGCCACTGGTGCCTTATGCTGATTGGCTTTTGTTCCGCCGGGAAGACCGCACTACCGTGTGCCTGAATATCGGTGGTATTGCCAACATTACTGTGGTAACCCCTGATTTCAAAAATATACTTGCCTTTGACACAGGCCCGGGCAACATCATTATTGATGGCACGGTTAGCATCCTGTCCCGTGGCTCGCGCAGTTTTGATGAAAATGGCGAAGCCGCACGGCGCGGCAAGGTCATCCCTGAATTTTTGGAATACCTGCTCAGTGACAGTTATTTCCGCAAGGAACCGCCCAAGAGCACCGGACGCGAGCATTTTGGCATTAACGCCTACCTGCGTGATGCCCTTGCAAGCCGCCGCGAGCAATCCTATGAAGATATGGTGGCCACCGTGACCCAGGCCACCGTCATGAGTATCGCGGATGCCTACAAGCGCTATGTAGCGCCCAAATACAAGGTGTCACACATGGTTGTGGCTGGCGGCGGGGCCATGAACAACACCCTGATGGTTAAACTGAAAGAGTCCCTCCCGGGTCTGAAAATCTATCTCAGCGACCGTATCGGCATTTCCCACAACGCCCGCGAGGCCGTGGCATTTGCAATACTTGGAAACGAAACCGTTTGTGGGACGCCTGCAAATGTACCCCAAGCGACAGGCGCATCCGAAGCGGTCGTCCTGGGAAAAATCACACCGGTGTGACACCCGGAATCAGGAGTTGCCTTATATGATCAATCCCGAACTGCTAGACATTCTGGTATGCCCGGAAAACAGAACGCCGGTGCGCGAAATAGACGACGATCTGCTTGAGAAGATCAATGCGGCCATCGCCAGCGGCGCTTTGAAGAACAGGGCTGGCGAAAGTGTTACAGAACGCATCGAAGGCGGTCTCGTCCGTGAAGATGAAAAATATGTGTACGCGATTCGTGACGATATTCCCGTGATGCTCATTGATGAAGCCATCCCTCTTGATCAATTGAACTGACTACGTTTCGGCGGCCTTATCGGGCAATGCCCACTAGAAGCGCTTCCTGAATTGCGGGACTGCACCGGTTGGCAAGGAGTTGATTTTATGAATACCACGCCCTGCCGTATTATCAATGCTACTGCACCCATACGCATCTGCGATCTGGGCGGCTGGACGGATACCTGGTTTGCGGAGCGGGGCGCGGTGCTGAATATTGGCGTGTATCCTTATGCCGAGGTGCAGTTGTTTGTCAGACACAACGACAACGCCGACAAAAGGAGCATTGTGGTCAATGCGGAGAACTTTGGCGACCGCTATGCGGTGCCCCTGCCTATTGAATACGAAAAACATCCGCTCCTCGAAGCTTGTCTGGATATCATGGAACTGCCCGACGATCTGGCGTTGGAAGTCAATCTTTATTCCTGTGCGCCTCCCGGCGGTTCCACAGGCACTTCCGCCGCCATCAGCGTGGCCCTGCTCGGCGCGCTGGACCTGCTCACACCGGGGCGCATGACACCCCACGAAATTGCCGCCATGGCGCAACGGGTGGAAACAGAAAAACTGGGGCTGCAATGCGGCATTCAGGACCAACTATGCTCCGCGTACGGAGGCATCTGTTTCATTGATATGTATGACTATCCCAACGCCTCCGTGTCGCAGATATGGCTGTCAAACCGCATCTGGTGGGAACTGGAGCGGCGGCTGGTGCTGGTGTATCTGGGGCGCTCCCATGCCTCAAGCGAGGTGCATGGAAAGGTTATCGCCAATTTTGAAAAGGAAAGCGCGGACAAGTCTGCGCTCGAACCGCTACGCCGGGCTGCGCGCGCTGGCAAAGATGCCCTGTACCTGGGAGACTTCAATGCCTTTGGCAGGGCCATGATTGACAATACTGATGCACAGCGCGCCCTTCATCCAGCACTCGTATCCAGTGAAGCGGATGCCGTCATCGCGTTGGCGGAAAAACACGGCGCGGTCGGCTGGAAGGTCAACGGCGCAGGCGGCGAGGGCGGTTCGGTCACCATCCTGTGCAACGAGGAAAACGAACGTAAACGCACCTTCATCAAGGCGGTGCCCGAACTCAATCCCGCATTCCAGGTACTGCCCCTTTATTTATCACGTTTCGGTCTGCGACAGTGGGAAAGCACGCTTGTGGAATAGCACACAAGGAAAGGATGCCCTGCATGCCCACAGTAAACTGCATTCGCGTGAAAGAACCTGTTGATTACGCAGCCATGCTGGACCGGCAGCGGATGGTTCATGGCGCGGTGGCATCGGGAGACATGCCGTCCACCCTCTTTCTTCTTGAACATACCCCCACCATAACCCTGGGACGCAGTGCCTTGGCCGAACATGTGCTGTGCAACAGCGAGGGCCTGGCAGAGGCAGGGGTGAACCTGATCACCACGGATCGCGGCGGCGATGTCACCTATCACGGACCGGGACAACTGGTGGCCTATCCGGTGTTTGACCTGAACCAATGGCAACCTTCCGTGGACTGGTACTTGCGCACCCTCGAAGAAACAGTGATTCATGTATTGGCCAGTTACGGGTTGAAAGGAGAACGCTTATCCGGATACACGGGCGTATGGGTAAACGGCGCAAAAGTCGCCGCCATCGGCATCGCCATTAAACACTGGGTCGCCTGGCATGGCTTTGCTCTGAACGTCAATCCAAATATGGCGCACTGGCGGTTAATCATCCCCTGCGGCATCAAAAACAGGCCGGTCACCAGTCTGGCAGAATTGCTTCCGGAACCACCGCCGTTGGAGGAGGTGGCTGTTCGCTGTGTTGCCGCGTTCAGGGAGGTGTTTGACTGCGAAATTACGGAAACATCGCTTGAAGGGCAGGAATCATCGTGATAGACATGTCGGACAAAAACATCGCCTCCTGGGAAAAAACCGGTATGGTTGTGGCGGTGGCCCTGCTTTTGCTGGGCATTGCGTTTCTGATCCAGAGTCCCTACATGGCCTTTGCCGTTTACGCCTTCGTGTTGCTTGCGGGGATTGCTGCGTTTTCCTCACTGGCCTGGTTGTCCGGTATTGAATGCACACGCAGCATCAATACAACGCAAATCAGCCAGGGCGAAGAGGTGCATGTCACCGTGAATATCACAAACCACCGGGGCTGGCCCATTCCGTGGCTGTTCATGGAGGACTACTTTCCCCCGGATTTTCCCTGCGTGGGATTAAGCAAACGACTTGTCATGCTCATGCCGCGCCGTTCGGTGAAGCTGGAGTACAAACTGACCTGTCCCCGTCGCGGCTATCACCGTATCGGTCCGGTCATGTATGAATCCGGCGATCTGTTTGGACTGCACAAGCGTTTTCGTTCCGGTGAAACACGGGACTATGTTTCCGTGCTGCCCACCATTGCCTACATCGAAACCTTCAATGTGGCGTCGCGCCGACCGCAGGGGCCCGTGCGTATTACCAACCGTATCTATAACGACCCAACGCGCATCAACAACATCCGCGAGTATGTGCCCGGCGACCCGTTGAACACCATCCACTGGAAAGCAACGGCACGCACCGGCGAACTGCATGTAAAGACCTTTGAACCGACAACGGTCACAGGCGGCACCTTGATTCTCGACATGCACGATGACAGTTATGTGCCGGAGAATAAAGAGCGGCGCATGGAACTGGCCATCACCACGACCGCATCCATTGCCTACCTGCTGCAAATGTCGGGCGAACAGGTGGGCTTGTTGACCAACGGACGGGATGCTGCAGAAGTGGCACGCTACGAAACGGCAAGCGTTGCCACAAAGAACCGCTTTGAAATGGACGACATGCTGGAGGGCGAAGACGAATCCACACGCATCAGCCCGCTCACGGTAAGCACCATCCGTTCGCCGGGACAGGCGCAGAAAATCGTTGAAAACCTCGCACGGATATTGCCGGGACACGGCCTCGATCTTTCCGAACTTATCATGAACCAGTTTCGTATGCTGCCCCGGGACGCCACCCTGCTGCCGGTCACGGGACAGGTAACAGAACGACTCGCCCTGACGCTGGGTTCCATGAAGATTTCCGGGTTCAATGTCACGGTTTTTCTCGTGGATGCTGGACAGCATTACAGCGAAGCGGCGGCCTTGTTGGCGCAACACAACATACATTGTTTTCATATCGAAACGGAACGGCACCTGCATGAAATATCGCCCACAAAAATATAGGCGCAGGATTCAAAGGAGCGGTCATGGTCGCACCTTATGAACCCTATAAAAAGCCGGAGTATGACGAGGACACTACGACGGCCACGGACTTTGCGTCCCTCACGGCGTTCGTGCCCGTGGAGCCTTCGGAACTGCCTGAACTGCGCCCGCACACGCGCACCGATTACGCCTCACTCACAAAAGGGGAAGCCAAACAACGCCGCATGGAAATGCCCAACACCCCGGCAGATCATTTTGTTAATATCGTTACGCCCGTCCTGATTTATGCCCTCGTCATGTCGGTGTTAATGTTCCTGTTGAATGTGCGGTTCATTTACACTTCTGTTTTCGACACCAATTTACGGTACTTTTCCTTTTTCTTTGTCCTTGGCGTGGTTGCGTTGAACCGACTCATTGCGCGGGACGGATCCCACGAAGCCTTTCTCTACGCCTTCGCATTGGGGCTGACCGTTGCATTCTACACCTTCAGCACCACAGAACTTTTCAATGTTGGCGCGGTAACACGAAATTTTATGAACAGCAATGCTTACGCGGCAACCTTGTTCAATATGACGGTGGTGATTCTTCTATGGTGGATGGTAAACCGGCTTACCCACGAATGCTGCGTGGATGAAAACAG
>CAZBNU010000087.1:7385-11522 GCA_964493075.1 uncultured Nitrospirales bacterium
ATGGCGCTGCTCTATTTTTCCGTGCCGGTAATGATCGTCTTTTCACTGGGCCTGCCTATCATTCAGCACATGGGTATGTCTGCCGTGCGCATGGGCGCGTACTACATGTACGTCTACACCTTCTGCGCCCTGGCGCTGCTCACCATCACCTGCCTGCGCCAGCTGCGCGCCTATTTCCGTGTCCGTTATGTGAACATGCCCCAGGCGCTGCCCTGGTTCTGGCTGGGAACGGCAGCCATGATGATTCTCATCATCATGTGGGGAGCGGTAAATCTACCTATGCCGTCATTGCCGCCTGTGGCCTATGTGGACAAACATGAGGTGGATGTGTTTAATCCCATGAAGCTGAGAGTGGAACTGCAGCCGGTTACCCCGCCGACCATGTCTTTCATGGAACGCTATCAGCTTCCGGAACGCCTCGATATCGTTGCAAAAATCGCCATCTTCCTGATCTTCCTGTATGTGACAATCAAGGGATTGCAATGGCTGGTGGATCATCTGCTGCGAAACCGCCATAATCTGCCGCCCTTTGTGAACAGGATCATCACGGCGCTGGCATGGTTGCTGTTCAAACTATGGCCCACGCTGCGCGCCTGGGCGCTCCCGCAATGGCGACCCCGTATTCAACGGGCGGTATCGCTCAGTATCCGTTTCGACAACCCCTACACCAACCCGAACGCGCCGCCCATGCCGACCCGGGATCACATTGCCTACGCCTACGACGCCCTGCGCGCGCTGGCAGTGGACGTGGGCATGCCGCCCAAGCCCAGCATGACGCCCTACGAGTTTCTGGAGAACTATCCGAAAGAACTCGTTGGTATGCAGAAAGAGGCAGAAGAACTCATACGTTTGTATGTCATTGCAGCCTACTCCGATTTTGAGACGGACCAACGCCTCGAAGACCGGCTGCGCAAGTTCTGGCAGTCATTCCGGGTAACACGAAACGCCTATGTGCGGTAGTTTTTCTACATCTGCCCATAAGCCAATCCAAATTAACTGTAACCTTCAATTGAACTGAACAGTCCAAATACGTACCATATACGAAGATGTAAATGCTTCCTTAATTGGGGCAGAACGCATAATTCCGTCACAAAAACAGTATAGTAACCATCAGGGAGAAGTCACATGTCTGATACCGCGAACACAAGTGAAGGTGCCAAAAAAGACGGCGCCATGAACCGCCGTAATTTCATCCGCACAGCAGGTGCCGGAGCAATCGCGGGGTTTGCCGCCAATAAGGCGCATGCCTCGGTGTACAAGTCCATTCTGCCAGCATCGGTACTGGGCGCGAACGAAAAAATCCTTACCGGCCACATCGGCACGGGCGGCATGGGCCGCGCCGACCTCGGTTTTGTACTCATGCGCAATGATATGCAGCCTATTGCCTTGTGCGACTGCTATTCCAAGAATCTGGAGCGGGGTTCCCAAATTTTGTCCCAGAAATTCCCCGACTTTTCGCAACACAAAGATTTTCGTGAATTATTGGAAAACAAAGACATTGACGTAGTGGTCATTGCGACCTCGGACCACTGGCATTGCCTGTGCACCCTGCACGCCGCAGATGCAGGCAAGGATATTTATTGTGAAAAACCGCTCAGCACCACCATCGAAGAAGGCAACGCCATGGTGGAAGCGGTGCGCCGCAACAATATCGTATTCCAGGGCGGCAACATGCAACGCAGCGGCAAGCATTTCCAAGAAGCCGTGCAGCTGGTGTGGGACGGCTACATCGGTGATGTGGCGCGGGTGGAAACCTGGTCCTATGACAACGGCCCCATTGCTGGCATCGGCATGGGCGACGACGACATCAGCAAGTATGAAGTGGACTGGGATTTTCATCAGGGCTGGGTCGAACACCGTCCCTTCAACACCAACCGCTGGATTTACAATTTCCGCTGGTTCCTGGAATATTCCGGCGGTAAAATCACCGACTGGGGCGCCCACCTCATTGACATCGGACTCTGGGGCATGGGCGAAGACAAACAGCCCAAACGTATCTCGGCAAGCGGCGGTAAGTACCTCATCCAGGACAACCGCACCACGCCGGACACGCTGGAGGTTTCCTGGGAGTTTGACGATTACCTTCTTACCTTCAGTAACCGCGTATGGAATCCCCAACTGCTCGACGGCACCATGAGCGACCACGGCATTGTATTCTATGGCACCAAGGGGCTGCTCCGTGTCGATCGCGGCGGCTACAAGGTTATGCCCTTCCCGAACAACGGCGGCTGCGAAGAAAAGAAAGCGCCGGGCGGCCCGCTCAATGAGCCTCACTGGGAGAACTTCGTGGAATGCGTTCGTTCCCGTAAAGACCCAATTTCCAAGGTGGAAGTGCTGAACAACACCAGCCGCGTATGCCACATGGGCACATGCGCCTATGTAGCCGGCGCACGATGGGCATCCGGTGCTGAAATGAAAAACGGCGAACTGCCCGACGAAGCGCCCGCATCCGGCGGCGCCACCATCGAATGGGATCACGAAAACCAGAAGTTCACTGGTGGTGATTCGGAAGCTGTTGCCAAGGCCAATATGTGGGGCTACCGTGAATACAAGAACGGTTGGAGTTTGAAAGCGCCCTATCGCACTGCGTGATCAATGTCTGTCTCAAGTCTACACCTCACAGACTCGCGGGTCTGTGAGGTGTTTTTTCGGGACTATTTATAAATGATAGCGTGTTATCATTAGGTCGGCTTTTTTGTTTGTGGAGGTAGTAGGATATGTCTTCGAAAATTAGGTCAACTGGCGGTTATAGGAAAACAGTAAGTTTTCAGATTGCGACCATCATTTATGATGGTACATGGTGGTTTTGCGAAAAATTTCTGGATTCGCGTTCCCGTATGGCAGACCAGATGGTGCAGGCAGCGCGTTCGGGACGGCAAAATATCGCTGAGGGCAGCCGTGCAGCAGCGACATCCTCGCAGACGGAACTGCGTTTGCTGAATGTCGCCCGTGCCAGCCTGGAGGAACTGCTGCTGGACTACGAGGATTTTCTGCGCCACCGGCGACTGGCACTGTGGGAACTCGACAGCACTGAAGCGATTGCAATACGTTGTGTTCCGCAGGAGTATAAGAAGAGTCGGTCGGATTGGACGGATTTGACGGATCAGGATCGGTGGACGTTTTACGCCAGATGGCTGGAGCATAGCGAGGCTGCGATCCGGGCAAACGCGATGATCTGCCTGATCAATCAGGCAAACTATTTGCTTGATCGCCAGATTAGTGCAGTGGAAAAGCAGTTTGTTGAAGAAGGCGGCTATAGCGAACAACTTGCAGCCGCACGTCTCGCTGAACGAAAAAGAAAAAACGATCCGTCCAATCGGTCAAATCCGTCCAATCAAATTCCCGCTTGCCCGGAATGCGGTGCGCTTATGGTGTTGCGGACAGCCAAAACAGGCAAAAGCGAGGGCAAACAATTCTGGGGTTGCAGTGGCTACCCCGAATGCAAAGGAGCAGTAAACCTATGATGAAATGGAACATCTCATGTTTGATCTTGCTATTTCTTTTGCTGGCAGCCTGCAGCAAACAGACACAGAAGCAGGACGACCCAAAGCAGAACACCGCTTTGTCCTTGGTGGTCAGCATTGTGCCGCAGGTATATTTTGTGGAGCGTATTGCAGGAGACCTTGCAACGGTGGATTTGCTTGCGCCGCCAAACCATACTGCAGAAACCCATCAGGTAACGCCACGCCAGATGGACATCCTGAGCCGGGCCGATGTTTATTTCCGTATCGGCATGCCTTTTGAAACCGCACTGGTCAAGCGACTGGAATCAACCTGCCCAAATCTGAAGATCGTGGACACTCGCGAAGGCGTAACCCTGCTTGGCGGGGTCTGCACCCATGAACATGATCATAGCGATCATCACCACCATGAAGGCGATGATCCCCACATCTGGCTTGATCCGATGCGTGTAAAGATTCAAGCGCAGACCATTGCGAAGGCGCTCTCTGTAGTTGCCCCGCAACATGAATCCGTATTTACAGCTAACCTGGACACTTTTGAGAAGGATTTGGATGCCCTTCATCAGCGACTTGGGGAAACACTGGCGCCTATGAACGGCAAGGTGATTTATGTATATCATCCCGCTTTTGGTTACCTTGCTGACGCCTTTGGTTTCGAACAGCGCTCCATCGAAAC
>CAZBNU010000087.1:11622-14970 GCA_964493075.1 uncultured Nitrospirales bacterium
AATGGCGGCGGAAAAACCACGCTGTTCAAACTACTCCTGGGTCTGGTCAAACCGTCACGGGGCACTGTGCGGGTGCTGGATATGCCTCCGGGCGATGCGCGCCTGTCTGTGGGGTACGTGGCGCAGAATCCACAGTTCGACCCGATGTTTCCCGTGCGTGTCTACGACGTGGCGCGCATGGGGCTGCTGGGCGCAGAAAGCCCGGGGCGTTTTAGCAACCGCAAGGCAACCCATGACAAGGTGCTGGCAGCTCTGGAAGCCGTTGGTATGGCAGACCTTGAAAAACGATGGTTCAGCAACCTTTCCGGCGGACAACGTCAGCGGGTACTGATTGCCCGCGCCTTGGTTACACAACCCGAAATACTGCTGCTGGATGAGCCGACTTCCAACGTGGATATCTCGGCGGAAGATATGATCCTCGATGTGCTGGAAACCCTGCGCAACCGCATGACCATACTGCTCATCACCCATTATCCCAAGGTGGCTTCCCGCTTCCTGGGACGGGTCTATTGCGTCAATCGAAATGTACATATTCACCCACCCACGGAAAAACTGGACGAAGACCTGATGCGCCACATCACCGGTCTCGCCATGCCTGCCGTGTTCCAATCGAATCAGGGGAGAGACACCGATGTTTGAGTTTTGGACAGCGGCAATAGATCAATCCCTGGCGCGTAATGCTATCATCGCGGCATTGTTGCTAAGCATGACCTGCGGCGTGGTGGGCACCTATGTGGTGGTACGCCGCATCACCTATATTGCAGCAGGCGTGGCGCATTGTGTGCTGGGCGGCATGGGCGCGGCACGATACCTGCAGGTGGTGCATGGCTGGGATTTTTTCCATCCCATCTACGGGGCGCTGATCGCCGCCCTTGCCGCCGCAGCGGTTATTGGCTGGATGTCACTGTCCAGTCGCGAGAGGGAAGACTCCGCCATCAGTGCGGTATGGTCGGTGGGCATGGCATCGGGTGTATTGTTTATCTACGCTACGCCCGGCTACAGCCAGGATTTGATGGGCTACCTTTTCGGCAATATCCTGCTGGTGACACAACAGCACCTGTATTTCATCGCAGGACTTAACCTGCTGCTCCTGATCGTAGTGGGACGTTGGTATGCCGAGTTTCAGTTGGTCTGTTTTGATGAGGAATTTGCGCGAACACGCAACATCAATGTGTCGGGCTTCTACATTCTGCTACTGGCGCTGACTGCGCTTACCGTGGTAGCGCTCTCCGTAATCGTGGGCATTGTACTGGTGATTGCCCTGTTGACACTGCCGGCGGCGCTTGCCGGACGCTTCGCCGGTTCCCTGGGACAGATGATGCTCCTGGCTACAGTATTGTGCGCGGCCTTCTGCCTTACAGGATTAACCTTCAGTTACAGCCCGGACCTGCCCGCCGGGCCTACCATCATTGTCATCGCCGGGGGGTGTTATTTTATCGTCGCACTGCTGGCGCAGCTGCGTCGCCGCCTGACAAGAACCCAGTAATAACTCATCTTTGCCTGACGCGCCCCGTTACAGGTATCATGAGGCCGGAAATAAATGAGGAGCAACCATCATGACCATTTACACAAGAAGAGATTTCATGCGCATCAGCGTTGCCGGTATTGCTGGCGCAGGTATAGCGTCCGCTTCCGACACGACCGTCAAGCCCATTATTTTCGCCACCATGAACGACATGCACATTAAGGATGAAGCCAGTGTGGCCATTCTTGATAGAGCCGTTGCCGCCATCAACGCGGACACACGGATTGAATTTACTGTTGTCCTGGGCGACATCGCCACCGATGGCCAGGCGGAAGA
This sequence comes from uncultured Nitrospirales bacterium, assembly GCA_964493075.1. Lineage (GTDB taxonomy): Bacteria > Hydrogenedentota > Hydrogenedentia > Hydrogenedentales > CAITNO01 > SLFT01. Next base: position 13,424 of record CAZBNU010000087.1, read on the forward strand.
ATTGGCACTGGCAAAAGCAGCTCTTGAAAAACTTGCCCGGCCGTGGTTTGTGGTTCCCGGCAACCATGACGTATTCCTGCGCGCCGAAGATATTTATGCAAACTATACTGCCGCCTTCGGATCTGTCCACTGGACACACAAGGCAAACGACTGGATGTTCGTTGGCTTTAACTCCTGTGAAGGTGTAATGAGCGATGTTACCGTGAGCGCCGACGAACTGACCTGGCTGCAGAAAACAGCGGCGGCTATAGACAAACGGACGCCACTGGCGCTATTTTGTCACCATCCCCTGAACCCAAACACGAAAGCGTACCGCATCAAAAACGCCGATGAAATACTCGCCCTCTTTGCGGAACATAACCTGCAGATCGTTGCCGCTGGGCATTGGCATGGCAACCAGGTGGAAGAAAACGCCGATGCGCTGTTTACAACCACCGCATGCTGCTCTTCCACAAGAAATAATTTTGACAAGACCTCCGAAAAGGGGTATCGTCTGTTTCATCTGTTGAACAATAACGTGGAGACGGAGTTCGTTGTTGTTTCCAAAGATATGATGTAATCTACAAGGAGTTTGTTGATGAACAATATGCTTGATGCAATCAAGACCAGAAAGGTTCTGGTCTCTGACGGCGGCTGGGGTTCTTTTTTGGTGGCGAAAGGATTGAAGCCCGGCGAATCACCGGAGTCCTGGAACCTGACCAATCCCGACGCGGTACGAGACATCGCACGCATGTACGCTGATGCCGGTGCGGACATTGTACTCACCAACAGTTTCGGCGGCACCCGCTATAAACTGGAGCATTACGGCCTGGCGGACAAGGTTACCGAAATCAACGCGGCTGCGGCACGGTTATCTCGCGAAAGTATTGCCGCCGATAAATTTGTGCTGGCGTCCATGGGCCCCACAGGAAAAATCCTCATGATGGGTGAAGTCAGCGAAGAGGAATTGTATGATGCCTTCAAGGAACAGGTGCTGGCATTGACCGCAGGCGGCGCGGATGCCATCACCGTGGAAACCATGACGGCAATAGATGAAGCAGCGATTGCTGTGCGTGCCGCAAAAGAAAACACGACATTGCCGGTTGTTGCCAGTTTTACTTTTGACATGAAAACGGCGGACGGCTATCGCACCATGATGGGCGTATCGCCGGAACAGATGGCGGAAGCCATGCTTGCAGCAGGCGCGGACATCCTGGGCGCGAATTGCAGCCTGGGCTCGGAAGAAATGATCTCGGTCATTGCCGCGCTGCATGCCGCCGCCCCGGACACACCGCTCATTGTCCATCCCAATGCAGGCCGTCCGATTCAGCAGGACGACGGTACAGTTGCCTATCCGGAAACACCGGCCTGCATGGCAGGAAACACGAAAGCCCTGATAGACGCTGGTGCCTCCATTATCGGCGGCTGTTGCGGCACCGGCCCGGATCATATCCGCGCCATCCGTAAAGCCGTAGACGAGGCTTTGTCCTGATGCCTATTTTACCCCAAGATATGATGACCGGCTACCATGTGATGGCAAAGCCTGCGGGCCCGGCCTGCAACCTGCG
>CAZBNU010000088.1:0-12161 GCA_964493075.1 uncultured Nitrospirales bacterium
TGAAGTAGACTGGCCGGACCGGGCACTGTATGCCCATACACCGAATAACCGTTTTACCAGCATTCGCACACAACAGTACCGTGCCGGTGGTAATGCCAAGGGGCTTTTCGATATGGAGGCCGACCCGAGACAGGAACATGACCTATCGAAAGAACTGCCAGAGGTATATCGCGAGTTGCAGGACAAAATAGAAGCATGGAAAAATGAAGTGCTGGCAACAACGCCGCCCGAGCGCGTCCTTGCCGTGGGCTATCCGGAATTTCCCCTTGCTGTATTGAACGCCCAGGATGGCATTGCCTCCGGAGACATCCACTGGAGTTCCGTTCATCCCAACGCCTCGTTCTTCCAGGACTGGCATAACCTGGAAGATTCTGTGTATTGGGACATTGAAGTCAAAACAGCAGGAAACTACGAGGTGGATGTGCTCTACACCTGTCCCGCAGAAGATGTCGGCGCAGTGCTAGAAGTATCTTTCAACGGTAACGCCGTTTCGGCAACTATCGAAAAACCATTTAACCCGCCATTAAAAGATAAAGATGACCGTGTGGAACGTCGGGAGTCTTACGAAAAAGATTTTCAACCCCTGAACCTAGGCACAATGAAACTGGAACCGGGCCGTGGTAACTTGCAACTACATGCCTTGAAGAAGCCCGGAAACACGGTTGCCGACATTCGTGCTGTTCGGGTACGGTTACTGAAATAGATTCACTTGTTCCCATACTGTGCGTGGGAATGACTAAGTAAGGGATTCTATGCAGGCAATTATTGACCAGATACTGAAAGATGCCACGGCGTGGCCGAATGGATGTCACGGGCTGGGGCATTGGGAGCGGGTGGCGGCTTATGCGCGGATTATAGCGGCGGCGGAAACTCTTGATGAATGGTTCATGCTGCTGTTTGCCTATTTTCATGATTGCCAGCGTTTGAGTGATGGCCGCGACCTGCAGCATGGGCCACGGGCGGCGGACTACCTGATGACGTGGACGCCGGAAGCGCTGGAATTGTCCGAGGCGGACCAGCATAGGCTCGCCTTTGCCTGCCGGTATCATACCCGCGAAATACCGACGGACGACAAAACCGTCCGCGCCTGCTGGGACTGCGACAGGCTGGACATCGGCAGGGTCGGCATTATTGTGAATCCCGCGTTCTTGTTTACGGAAACGGCCAGGGGAATCCTTGCATCAGGAGAGATAGTACATGTCGAATAATCTGTCACGTCGAAGTTTTTTGAATACGATAGCTGCCGGGGTTGTGTCCTGTGCTTCGTCCCGGCTATTTGCACAAGAGACGCTTGAAAAGAAGAAGCCCAACATCCTGTTCATCATGGTGGACGACCTGGGCAAGGAATGGGTCAGTTGTTATGGCGCGGAGGATATTGAGACACCTAACATTGATGCGCTGGCGGCGGGTGGTATGAAGTTCGTAAACGCCTATTCTATGCCGCAATGCACGCCGTCGCGGGTCTCGCTGTTGACGGGGAAATATCCCTGTCATACCGGCTGGGTCAATCATTGGGATGTGCCGCGCTGGGGTGTCGGCTATTTTGACTGGAAGCAGAAGGAGAACATGACCTTTGCCCGGTTGATGAAAGAGCAGGGCTATGTTATTTGCGCCGCCGGGAAATGGCAGATCAATGACTTTCGGTTGGAACCGCTCGCCATGGAAAAGCATGGCTTTGATGCATGGTGCATGTGGACGGGCGGCGAGACGGGCAATCCACCCAGTGACGAGCGCTATCAGGACCCGTATATCAACACCCGGGAAGGCAGCAAAACCTACGCGGGCAAGTTCGGTCCGGACGTGTACACAGATTTTCTGATTGACTTCATGAAGCAGCATCGTGACGAACCCATGTGTTTGTATTATCCCATGGCGTTGACCCATACGCCCTTTGTGTCCACGCCGGATGAACCGGATGCACAGGGCAGCCTTGACCGGCACAAGGCCATGGTACGCTACGCAGACAAACTTGTCGGGCGGCTCACGGGCGCGTTGGATGATCTTGGCATTCGAGACAATACGATTGTTGTTTTTACTACCGACAACGGAACAAGCGGAAAAATTACGGGGCATATAAACAGCAATAGCATAGCGGGCGGCAAAGCACAGGAATCTGAAAACGGTGTCTGCTGTCCCTACATCGTCAACGGTCCCGGACTTGTGCCCGCAGGGGTGACTACGGACGCCCTCACAGATTTCACGGATTTGCTGCCCACCTTTGTGGAACTGGGCGGCGGCAACCTGCCGGGCGATTTAAAAGTTGATGGCGTGTCCATCGCGCCGTTGCTGCTGGGTAAAGCAGCCGACACGTCCCGGGAATGGATCATGGCAATGGGACATGATCCAGCACGATTGGATGAAGCGGGCATTCGCGGCGTGGAGGATTTCGCCACACGGGTTATCCGGGACAAGCAGTTCAAAGTGTGGGTCTCGAAGGAGAAGAAGATCATCCGCCTCCATGATCTGTCCAACGATCCCCATGAGGCAACAAATCTTATTGAAAGTGACGCGCCTGCACACAAGAACGCATTGAAAAAGTTCCAGGCCGTTCTGGATACCCTCCTAGATAAAGACAACCGTCCCGCATACGAACCCCGCGCGGCAAACCCGTGGGATCGTAAAAAATAGTCTGTGGCCACAAGCCGTCTGGCACACCATCGCCCATACTCTTGCAATCAAAGATTTCGTTCCTCTACACTTGCGTCATAGACGAGGGACTTCGTCTGTGGAGATGCAAGCCGCTTTTCTTTCGGGAAAATGAACCTGTGGGACTGCTGTGGCGTATATACATGTAGAACATAGTGACGAGGCACTGATGACGCTTGCCTCGCGTGGCGATGCAGACGCATTTGCCGCACTGGTTCGGCGTTATGAGAAACCCTTGTACGGGTATCTGCGCCGGATGCTGGGCGACCGTGCCGATGCCGAGGATGTATTCCAGGAAACTTTCCTGCGGGTGCATCAACATGCAGGACGCTACCGTCACGGCGCACCGTTCCGACCCTGGCTGTACAAGATTGCCACCAATCTGTGCCGGGACCGGTTGCGCAGGCGGCGCAGGCATCCGCAAGTGTCGCTGGATACGCCAGCGGGTGCCGACGCGGACAGGCCGCTGCTGGACCGTATGGAAGACGGGCACGCCGGTCCGGACCAGACCGCCCGGAAAGCGGAAGCGCTGGTGCGACTGCAGGAAGCCCTCGGCGAGTTGCCCGAGAAGCACCGGGCCGTGTTTCTCATGGCGCGTTATGATGAAATGCCCTATGACGAAATTGCGCGAAGTCTTCAGGTGCCCGTGGGCACGGTGAAATCGCGTATGAACAAGGCCGTGCATTTTTTGATGCAGGCCGTACAGGATATCTGGCCATGATAGACCACACAAAAGATTGCCAGAAAATCCAGCCGCTGCTGCGTGAATATGCTGTCGGACTCTTGTCCGAAGGCGAAGCGCGTAATGTTGCGGCACATCTCGACGTGTGCGAAGAATGCCGGGCCGCCTTCCAAGCGGAACAGGCGGCATTGGCCCTGCTGGACAGCCTGCCCGAGGAAGCGCCGCCCGTCGGTCTGGCGGAACGCACCATCCGTCATGTTGAAGTCGTTGCCGCTGAAAAAGAAAGACGAAAACAGTCCTTCTGGTCCGGGGGCAGGTTTGCGGAAGCCATGGTAGTCCTGCTTGTCATGGGCGTACTGGCGGCGGTTCTCTTGCCTGCGTTAGCACGGTCCCGCGAGGCAGCCCGTCGTTCTTCGTGTCAGAACAACCTCAAGCAATGGGGACTGGTTTTCAAGATGTACGCCAACGAAAGTCCCGGCGAAAAGTTCCCACCCGCGGTATGCGTGGACGGCATCTGGACCGTTGACCTTCGCGCTGTTACCCCGGAATACCTGACCGACCCGTCTATTCTTGTGTGTCCGACAGGGGGTGGTCCAACGGAAGAATTCCATCAGGCATGGGAACAGGATCCGCCCGATTGGGATACACTACAGAAGATGGCTGCAGAACAATATGTGTATCTGCCCTGGGTGATTCCTGATGAAGCAACCTTTATGGAGTTGATAAAAAATCCTTGTCTGCCGGGCGTGCCGTTGGATGCGGATGTGGAATTTGATGGGTATTTGGGATTCCCCCCAAAAGCCTATCGTCTTCGTGAAGGCGTGGAACGCTTTCTGATTACTGACATCAACAATCCCGGCGCAGCAGCAATGGCACAGAGTATCATCCCCATCGCATTCGATAATCCCGGCAGCATGCATCACATTCCCGCCGGGGTCAATGTGCTCTATCTCGACGGCCATGTCGAGTTCATGCGTCTGGGAAGTGGTTTCCCCGCCACCCAGGCCGTGTGGGATTATTTCATGGGAAAAACCGCCATATTGAAAAAAGAACTTGGGCATGAGGATGTTGAGTCAGAAAACAATCAATGACGTGTTTGGTTAGTAAGTTGTCGGCGAGAAACTACAAACAAAAACAAGAGATTAAGTTGACATGAAAATTACCGTTGCCGTCCTTGCAAACTTTGGACACTTTGGGCCCTGATTCGCAAAAGAAAGGTGTGATTTAGTTAAGTCCCGGTAGGGACGGTTGATAGTAGCCCGCCAGTTTAGTGGCGGGAAGCATGACGTTCCTTCCCTCCGGTACGTCCTGTAAGGACGTTTGAAAATGATGTGTTAGATTATGATTATTCAATCGTCCCTACAGGACGTACATTGCGGTGACGCACACAATCCCGCCACTGAACTGGCGGGCTACTATCAATTGTCCTTTACAGGACAGAAAGGCCATTAACAAAGTGTTGCCCCAAAGAAAAAGTAACGCTTTCTTAGCAGTACGAAGCAATCTAATCTTACGCGATGACTATCTTGGAAAAGAGATTGCTTCGTACCTCGCAATGACGATGCTTGGCTTTTTGTTATGAATGTCGTAATTCGGATTGCGTGTAACGCCTGCGTTAGAAAAAGAATGGAGATGGTGTTATGGAGAATATAACGGACGAACATAGGGATGATGAGGTTGAAGTTCTAGGTGCACCTGATGGCGTTGGGGAAGAGCAGAAAAAGCCTTTCTGGTTCAGCAGAACAATACTAACTTCACTCATATTGTTGATTGTCCTTGGTATATTGACGGCAATACTTGTCCTTCAGTTTAAGAGGTCGCAAGAGGCTATCGACAGGACCTTGTGCCAGAATAATTTAAAAATGCTTGCGAAAATTATTGCCATATACTCCGAAGGAAGTCCGCAAAAAAGGTTCCCCCCAGCGGTATGCATCGATGGCGTTTGGACAGTCGATCTGCGGTCCATATATCCGAAAATCTTGTCTGACTTGGATATTCTTATTTGTCCGTGTATCAAGGATTGCAATACAAAGAAGGAAGTAGAAGAAGCGTTAAAAAATGTTCCGACTGATTGGGATACAATTCATCGTTTTTTGGCTGAGCAATATGTGTATCTCCCTTGGGTTGTTGAGAATGAAAATGCTTTCCTGGAATTGATAGGTCTGCCTAACATTTCTAAATTATCATTAGATGAAGATACGAAATCGGTTAACCATGCCTTTCGCCGTCTTCGTGAAGGTATAGCACGATTTTATATTACGGATATTGGTAATCCTAGTGCACTTAATTCGACGGCTTTTTGTTTCCCAATTGTATTTGACAACCCTGGTACGACTGCACATTTTCCAAAAGGCATTAACGTACTTTATCTTGATGGCCACGTCGAATTTGTAGAGTTTGGCAGTAGATATCCTGCCACCCAGGCCGTCTGGGATTATTTCACAGAAAAAACGGCCGCAATAAAAAATGAACCTTGACCGGTTTCGTGCGTAGTACTCCATAAGACCGTTCGCAATGAGGCGGACGGAAAACATGGAGGATGCGACATGGAACTTCTTTACACCTCACTGGTACTGCTTGCAGCGGGTACCCTATACGAACCGGAAAACAGGCCCATTATTCCTGACCTGCCTTCGGCTCACCTGGAACTCAACTGGGCGGATTTGAAATCGTTGCTGGAACAAATCCAGCCTGCCCGGGAACAAGCCATACACAAATCCGCACCACCGCCGATCCCCTGGATCATCAATTCCGTCATGTTTACGGCGGATGCAACAGCAGCCAGCACGGCGCGGGTTGAGGCAGAATACCAATTCCACCTGTGGGCAGAGGAGTGGAGCAAAATCCCGCTTTTTGGCGCTGAAGTGGCGCTTGAATCAGCCACCCTGAACGGCAACCCCACCTTTCCTTTTACGGAGAACGAGCAGTTCACGTTGTTGCTGAACAAACCCGGCCTTCATGAGTTCAAGGCGGTTTTTCATGTGCCGCTCGTGAGGAAAGGCGAAGAGACTGTTTTTGAATTTCCCTGTGCCCGAAGCAGTGTCTCCCGGATGGCGTTGCATCTGGGCGATTCTGACGTGTTGGTGAGCGCGCCAACAGCGGCCAGCATCCGTTCCAGCAAGGCGGGGAACGGCAAGGTTACGGACATGATATTCCGGGGCAGCGACAAGATTACGGTCAGTTGGAAACTGCCGCCCAAACCTGCACCTCCCAAAGAGACGCCCCTTATCGCCTGCAACAAGTCAACCCTCGCCACAGTTTCCGAACGGTTGATCGCCTGCCAAAGCCTGTTGCAATTTGATGTCTTGCGAAGCGATACACGGGAGTTCAAACTGCGCCTTCCTGTCAATGCGCGGGTCACTACGGTTGCCGCTGACGGCGGCGAATGGACTTCACAGGCGGCGGGGGATTTTCAGATAGTGGTCCTATCACTGAAGCAGGCCGTGAAAAATCAGTATGACATGGTTGTACACTATGAAGTTCCGATTCCTGAATCGGTAATCTCCATTGTGCTGCCCCATCTTGAGGTGCTCGACCTGACACGGCAGTCCGGTTTTCTGGCGGTGGCCACACGCGGTCCCGTGGAAACATCCGTCGGTGATCTGCCAACAGGCATCCGGCAGATTGACACCAATGACTTGCCGGCAGCGCTACGCATGCAGGCGCTAGATCCCATCCTGCACGCCTTTTCCGTGACCGAAAACGCCATGCCGCCTGTCCTGAATCTCCGCCGCCTCAAAGAGGTGTCCGTGCAGGTGGCGGCCATTGATGAAGCGCGCTATGAATCGGTCATCACCGACGAGGGACTCATGCTGACCCGGGCGGCCTATGTTGTGCGTAACAACCTGAAAAAATTCCTGCGGGTTGATCTCGGTCCTGATGTGGAGGTGTGGAGCGCAACCGTTTCCGGGCGTGAAGTGCGGCCTGCACGTGAGAACGATGACAGTGCGTCAACCGCAATCCTCATTCCGCTGGCCAAATCCAACGAGACAGGTCGCAGGGTGAATGCCTTTCCCGTGGAACTGTACTACTTCCATCGTTTGCCTGAACTGACGGGGTGGACAGAAGCGCTTTCGCTGGCAGCGCCAACCACGGATATTACCGCCAACTATGTTACCTGGGAAGTGCTGCTCCCCGAATCACAACGGCTATACCACACACTGGGCGATTTCACTTGGGTAACACATTTGCCGCCTGTGCCCCACGCACCTGCCCCACAGGTCAATCGGCAGCAGGGAACGGTATCCTTTGCCACCCCTGGCGGTTCCACGGAAACGTTGTATCGTCTGCGGGAGGGTATGGAGAAGAAGTCCTCACCCAAGAGCGCCCCCGTATCCGTTCGCCCTGCGCCTGTCGTTACCCCCGCTGCAACCGGTATCCAGCCGGTTCAGATGGAATTGCCACAGGTTGGCAAGTCCTATTATTTTGAACGGCACCTTGTTCCAGAAAATTCCGTGTTGAAACTGGAATTGCGTACCTACAACAGTCAACTTGCGTCCCTGTTGAAGATGCTGCGCCGTGCCATCGCATTAGTCTTCGGTTTTCTGGTAGTCGGTCGTCTGCTGAAACACTTCACCCCTCTGACACAAGTCAACACGGCCGTTGTCTTTGTGCTGGCAGCAGTGGCCGCCCATTATCTTGGCATGTCCTTCTTCGCCTTTACAGGCTGGATGCTGCTGGGTGCTATCCCGTCAGTGATTCTACAGCTGCGCCGTAGTTTAGCCCGTGTTTCCGAAGAAGTTTAGGAAAGGAGCAAGCCATGAAAAAGACAAGACTCTGGGAATGGATCATTGCGCTCACAATCATTGTGGTGCTTGCGGCGCTGCTGCTTCCGGCGTTGGCGCGATCACGCGAGGCTGCTCGCCGTTCTTCCTGCCAGAACAATCTCAAGCAGATGGGGCTTATCATGAGGATGTACGCAAACGAATTTGAGATGATGTACCCGCCGCCAAGTCCCATACCGGGCAACTGGACCTTTGACGCCAACGTCATTTATCCTGAGTATCTGACGGATCCAAGCGTCCTGCGTTGCCCAAGCAGCCCCTACCATAACCTCGCCGACTTTACGCTCAAGGACAACTTTGAACATCCCGGCGCACAGATCGGCACCTTCCATCCCGACTGCGTATCCTCCATGTTCTACATCTATACGGGGTACGAAATCCTGTACGATGAACAGGCGCAGGCGCTCGGAGATGCTCGAAATATGTTGCCCGATGGGTATTTTGGCGCAACGGACATCGCCATACCGGCCACCGGACGCACCCTTGATAAACCTGCCGACCCCAACAACCCGTCCGCCGCCGCGCTATACCTTTCACGGCTTCCCGTGGTGTGGGATCGTATCGGTTCAGAAGGGAAAGAAACCAACCATGTTCCTGCCGGGGCCAATGTGCTGTTTGCCGATGGACATGTTGAGTTCAGAAGATACAGTTACTACAACACACCGGAAGATTTTCCTGTGACCTGGGTATCGGCGGCAGTGTTTGGCGATAGCATACCGGCCCTTTCCCGTGATTGCTATGACTAAGTACCAGACATAGGATGACACCTGTTCTCCTGTAACGGCACAAAGCCGCAGACGGTAGCATGATGTCCTCCACTACACTGCGGCTTTGTGCCCAATTTCTCTTGTTCCCACGCACAGCATGGGAACGAGAAATATCTTCCTGTGAAATACCCATGTTTACAGGCAGCTTAGGTACTTTCTTCCTCTTCGGGCAGGGCTATGATGGCAGCGGCGTCATTCTCAAGTGCGGGAAAATCTAATCCTTCCACTTCTTGGAGGCTTCTCCCTGCAATGCCCTGCAAGTCGCCGTACATGCCGACTGTGGCTTCCATTACACGCCCGATTTGTGCTTCCCGCTTTGCCCATTGCTTCATTATCGCCTTTTTCTCTTTGGCCAGGTCTTCCTGCATGGAGGAGAAGGCTTCGACAATGGCCTCGACGCGTTGGCGGAAACGCGGCCCAATGAGGTATTGATAGACTACCTCGGCTTTTGTCTTTTGCCCTTCGTTGGCCTGTCGCGCTAGTGCAACTTCAATGAGCATCTGACGCAGACAAATGGCAACAGGAATGGCTGCCTGTGGGTGCGTTACCCAGACGCCGTCAACGAAATCAAAAGAATCAATGTCTTTGGGGAGCGTCTGGCTGACCATTACCGCCACATCGGCTTTGGCGGTGCGCTGATCGTCACGAAGTTTGGGGAGCCATCCGGCGCTCCAGGCTTTGGTCCTTTTGGATTCCCAGAGTATTTTCCCGCACTCCTGTGACATCGGGCCAACCACGCATTGCACTACGTCACCGCCAAACTCACCTTTCGGGACGGGTTCGATGGTGTCAACAGGGAATTTGTTTGTGAGAAGGGTTTCCAATTCCAGTTCCTGGACTTCTCCCTGGAGTTGCTGGGACCCTTGTTCCGCTCTTCGTTTCAGGTCTTCGATCTGTTTCTGCATTGAGGAAATGGTTTGCTGGCTTTCCATGAGTTTTAATCCGAGCGCTTCTTCGGCCTCTTTGCGGGCCCGTTCGCGAGTAGCATCGAGCCCCTCTTGTACACGCTTCTCGACAGTCAGTTCCAGTTCACGTTTGGCGTCATCCAGTTCACGCTGCTTCCGGAGCAGTTCCGTCTGCGCCTTCTGCGCTTCGGCCAGTTTTTCGTCTCGAGACTTCAATATTTCCTGAAGGTCGGCTATATCCTTTGCACGCTGCTCCAAGTCTTCCGCCAAGGCCAATTTAACTCGCTTCTCAGCATCCGCCGCGATTTTTTCGCGGCCCTCGCGAAGCCGTTCCTCAACGGAGAGTTCGAGTTCCTTCCTGGCGTCCTCCAATTCACGCCGCTCACGTGCCAATTCGGCTTGTGCCTTCTGGGCCTCGGCTAATTTTGAATTCCGTTCCTTGACAATCTCCTGAAGGCCAACAATTTCCTCTGCTTTCTGCTGCAACTCGGCGTCCAATGCCAATTTAGCTTTTGCTGCCTCTGCGGCTACGATTTTACCGCGCTCCTCCTGGAGTTTTTCGGCCACTTGCGCATCAAGTTCCTGTGTTGCTTTGGCGAGGGATGCTTCCCGTTCCTTAATTGCAGCGGTTTGTTTGGCAATGGCGGCGTCCTTCGCGGCCATCTGCGCCTCCAGTTCCAAGCGCGTGGATGCAATCAGTGGCGCCGCCAGCGATTCCGTAAGTTTAATAACGGTCTGGCACTTTGGGCATGTTATGGTAGGTTCCATTATTTGTCCCATGTTCACTCCTTCTCTTTATGGTCGTATTTAATGGGCAGTTCTGTGTATGCAGGAATGGCGGCGCCCAAATCCGGTTGTTGTCCGAAAATGGAGATGCGCTGCAGCAGCGAAAGTGTGTCCGGGACTTGCTTCTCCAGTACATGATACTGGACGATAATCCTGTCGTCCTTCTCCGAAACATGGAAATAGCCCAACTGGTAGGAAGGACAATAGACGTCGGGCAACAGGAAAAACCGGGACGGTACGCGGGTAAGGCGCTTGATCCAGGAGCCTGTGTTGAGAATGGCACGCCCCTGCATTACTTCCATGCTGGCAATATGGGAATGGCCGAAAATGAACAGCACCACTTCCGGGTGTTCTTCAAAGATACGTGCTGCCGTGGCGGTATATTCGTCGTTTTTCTTTTCCCGCAGCGACTGGGATATGTCCAGATTATAGCGCAGCAATACCTTGCGTATGTCGTGACGGATCAGGAGCAGCGGAAAGGCGAAGAGCACCATGCTGACAAAGGCCATGCCGCCAATAAGAAAAAAGGCGTCAAGCAGGTAGCCCGGCGTTCCGAAGGTAAGCGTGAAACTCGACAGGAACCTGCCGGGCGCGACAATGCCGCCTAGTTCCAACAGTGCGCCCACTACCATGAAAGCGCTTGCGCTGAACGCCAGCAGGAACGGGATGGCAAGCACCTGTAAATAGGTGCTCATTTCACGGTAGAAATAATTCGACAGCAGCCAGTGGGGCACGTATTCTGTAGGGTATACCGATTCAATGTCCTTCACCCATTTTTCAGTGCGGTTGCGGGCACGCTGTCCTGCCGCGCTGATGATGTTGGTGGTGACATAATACCCGAAGGGACGGCATGCCGGATTGCCGAAATCGTCAAAGCGGTTATAGTCGTCATGCTGATGGCCATGCTCTATCCAAAGAGTGCGCCCTTCCAGTTCACGGGTGAGGGATACCACCGGTTCCAAGTGGATGTTATAGGCGCGCAAAATGTTCCCGAATTCCGGGTCAGTCGCCAGTTCATGGTCGTGGTTCCCCGGAATGACAGTGATGCGGATTTTCGTCCCTGTGCGCTGGAACTGGCGGAACAACTCGAAATGGGACGCAATAATGGCATGTAACTTGTCCACGCCGGTCAGGGAAGTAAATTCCCACAAACCGAGCAGGTCTCCGGCAATAATAAGTTCTGCATCCCCGGCCTTGTCTTCGAGTGTGTGCAGAAAATCTATCATTTCCGCTTCAAACTCGCACGCATCCAACGCACCATCCCCGCCGATGTGCATGTCGCTTATGAAATAGTATTCTCTCGCCATCACTTCATCCAACAGTACCCAGATTAGTTCGGATTTGGTAGTTAAGACAAAACTCAACTTATGCTAACCGCAGGTAAACATTTTTTTGCTAACCTGTGCGCATTCTGCACAGACCGCTTGTCATAAGTCAAGCGTCACAACCCAAAGCACTAAAATAAAGGAACCTGTTATGAAACAAAAGAAAAACGGTTTTACCCTCATCGAGCTGCTGGTAGTCATTGCCATCATCGGTATTCTCGCGGCAATTCTGCTGCCTGCGCTGGCACGCGCGCGTGAAGCGGCCC
>CAZBNU010000088.1:12261-14947 GCA_964493075.1 uncultured Nitrospirales bacterium
GGTATTCTCGCGGCAATTCTGCTGCCTGCGCTGGCACGCGCGCGTGAAGCGGCCCGACGTTCCAGCTGCCAGAACAACCTGAAACAGATGGGTGTTATCCTGAAAATGTACAGCAACGAGTCGCCCGGCGAAAAATTCCCGCCCATGCAGGGTATTGCCCCGTACTACACCGATGGCTCCACCGGACTCTCAAGCAACTGCGACGGTCAGGACGAACCGGAAATTGGCTGTTCGGTTACAGCGATTTATCCCGAATACCTGACGGACTGGAATGTATTGGTATGTCCCTCGGCCCCGGATGCGGGCGATGCCGCCGAGGCGTTGGCCATTATCGCGGACAAACCTGGCATGATATGCGACAGCCCCTATAAAGGACTCGCCGACAATCCTTCCGATCACTACCACTATTTCGGCTGGGTAATTGACCGCTGCGACTATGATGATCCTAAAACTGACCTGAGCATTCTGTCCGGTGTGCTTGGTGCCAGCCTGCCTGCCGAAACCTATGGTCCGTCCCAGATTATGGCGGTAGCTATTCCGCTGTTTATGGACGGTGCTTTTGGAATGGACCCCGTTGATGAGATGGAGGGCCAAAAAATCCGCAAGTTGCTTGACAGTGATATTGATGTAACAGCATCGCCTTATTCGTCCATCATTACTGATGTCAACGTTTGCGGCAACGGCGGCGGCACCAAAATCTACCGGCTTCGCGAAGGTGTGGAACGCTTCCTGATTACCGACATCAATAATCCCGGCGCAAGCGCTCAGGCACAGTCTATGGTTCCCATGTACTGGGACAGCATCAGCAGCACTCCCGGTGGCGCAGCAGCCTTCAACCATGTGCCCGGCGGCGCAAACGTGCTGTACATGGACGGTCACTGCACCTTCGTTCGCTACGAAGAACAGGGCGAGTTCCCCGCCAATTCAGTGTGGGCAAACAGTTACGGCATGATTGCCGGCGCATTTTAATCCCCATACTCAGAAGTACGAGACAGGCAGAAGCAATTTGTTTCTGCCTGTTTTTTTATACAAAGGTGTTCCTGCTGCAATAATCTTCCAGAAACTGTCACAATATGACAGTTTCTGTCATCGCCATCGATGTATAGATTCGACTAGCGCCACAACATTTTCGAAGGGCGCGTCGTTTTCGATTTCAACATAAAAAATACCGCCGCCGCCGAGGGCGTGATATTTTTCGGCATAGGATTTAATGGATGATTCGATTTCCTGTGGGGTTCCACGGGGGATGAGGTATTGACGATCTGGATGAATATACAAAGTTACCTTATGCTTTTCGCATCGTTCGAATAACGCCGGGTTCCGCTCCAGAAAACCAATCTGCGGCCAGAGTCCGTCAATGCCCAGACCAATCAAATCATCGAGGGTGCCGTCCAAAAAGCCGCAGACATGAAAGAATATCTTCTTGCCTGCCGCCTTGATGGGCGCCATCATCTGCGCGTAACGGGGCAGGAAGATTTTGCGGAACAACGCCGGCGGAATCATGGGCGCGGTCTGGGTACCCCAGTCATCGCCGAACATGATCACGTCCACATCGGTATCAATCAGGCCGTCTATCACCGTCATCCAATATGCCACCAGCCGATCCAGAAACTGCAGCATCGCGGGGTCTTCGGTCAGGATATCCATCAACGTGTGGTCTATGGGACGCAACGCGCACAGCCGTTCAAAAATCGAAGGCCAGCCTGAAAAGACAAGATAATCTTTCTGTTGTTCGGCGACCAGCGCTTTATCCGGCAGAGCAGCAGGGGGAAACTGGTAGGTTTCCAGACCTTCCTCCCAACTGTTAAACGGATACTTCTTTGGATGTCCCCACACGCCATATATCAGATGCTCCCATTCCGTACCCCATTCATCCGTGCGGATTTCGTGGTACTTGCCGTCTGCCTCGACCGTACCCTCCGGCGGTACAGGAACAGCATCAAACGTAACAGGATTATCCGGTGGATAGGCGTTAAACAAATCGAGAAGTTTCTGTCCATGCGTATACAGCCCCGCAGGAGAGGCGTGGTACACCACAGGAATTCTGTCCGGTGATGAAAAGTTAAAAGTGCATAGCATCCGTTCTCGTGAAGTCACGGTCGTATTATCCTAATTTTCCAAGCAGGAGAAATTATCCGGGCGCTGCCCGCAACCCAGTCTAACTCCACGACCTGGAACAACTACGAACAATAAGCAAAAAATGGGGACTGCCCTCGGCGCATAGAATTGCTGCAAATCACATATTAGACCTCATGCGCCAGGGCTGTCCCCGCTTTTTTGCGGCTTTATCACACACACCCGAAAAAATCGGGGACAGTTCCGTCGCCGGCCCTTTACTGCGTGAAAACGATATTGCATGAAATCAGGCAACCATTATTCCCGCCGTCAATAGTTGAAATTGCGACGGGAACAGTCCCCATTTTTTCTTCGGGCTTATGCTCACCTTCTTGTTTTTGATCGCGGTTTCGAGCCTATAAGTTGCTATATCTATACCGGGTTGTTGGCGTAACAACCCTCGAACAATATTGTTGTTGAAGTTTTCATCTGCCGCAAAAGGAAGCATAGTCATCTGTTTCTACTGACGCGCCATGAGGCGTTTTCGTATATCTGCAGAAGAAAACCTGGCTTCATTTTTGCTCTGAACTTGTTCCCTTATCTTGTCTCGTTCTTTGATATAACCGTCAAT
>CAZBNU010000089.1:0-12036 GCA_964493075.1 uncultured Nitrospirales bacterium
AAGGAAAAACTGGTGCATGATAGCGGCCTCAAAGTAGTTGATGCCTTTTGCGCCGCCGAGAAATTCGGCTTCTATGAAAGCCTTGCACCCTTTTTCGAGCACCTGACAGCAAAGGAATGCCTCGTCGAGACTGCGTCCCAGACATATCGCCCCATGATTTGCCATGAGCGCCGCCATGCGTCCCTTCAGGGCGCGCATGGTTTTTTTGACAATCTTCTTGGTGCTGGGCAGCGCGTAATCCGCCACACGGACATTCGGGCCAATCAGCTGGGCCACATCGTCCAGGATGGGCGGCAGTTCCCGACGCGCCGCTGCGAGCGTGGAGGCGTGTGGTGAATGCACATGAATGACCGCGCCGATTTCCTTGCGCTGCTTGTAAACTTCAAGGTGCAGCCCTTTTTCACTGGACGGTTTCGCACCTTCATAGTCGCCAGTCGCCATGTCAATGACCGTCATGTCATCTTCCGTGAGGATGGTGTAGTCCGCACCACTCGGTGTAATAACGGCCTTGTCGCCGACACGGACACTGACATTGCCCCAGGTGCCGATTACCAGCCCTGTTTCCAGCAGGTGCAACCCCATGTCGCGCACCGCTTTTCTCGCCTGTTGTATATCATCCATGTTATTGGTTTCCTTTTGGCGCAGCGCCTTCCACATTGGCCAGCACCCGTTCAAACCGCGTCAACGCATCGTCAATGACCTCGTCCGTGTCTGCCATACTCGTATACAGGCGGCTGCCGGCAAGGGTAATAATGCCTTCCGCCGTATAGGCCGCGCCATATTCTTCCATGGCGTGTTTCCGGGTTTTGATTTCCTTCAGCACCTTGAGAATGCGCAAGTAATCGAGTTTGACAAACATGCCGCCCACCGTCTGGAAATGGCATATTGAACCCTGGTTGTAGACGACAAAAGGCAGACCCAGGCGTTGCACAATTTCGTTGAGGCCCTTAGCAAGGCGGTCGCCCGCGAGACCCGCTTTTTTGCAGGCATCCGTCCGTTCAATTTCCTGGATGGCGAAATACCCCGCTGCGGCACTGAGTGGATTCGCGGCAAGGGTACCACCCACATAAGCGCGTTTCTTGCCGCTCTCCAGTCCTGCCGCCATGCCCAAAATCAAATCGCGCCGCCCACCCACGCCGCCTGCTGCAGGATAGCCGCCTGCCACCACTTTCCCGAAGATGGTGAGATCAGGCCGGACATTGAAATAGCCCTGCGCCCCGCCCAAGCCGATTCGGAATCCGGTCACCACCTCATCAAAAATCAGCAGCGCGCCGTATTTGTCGCACAAGCGTCGCACTCCAGCATTGTGTTCCTTGTCCACAGGGCGCGTCCCGCTTTCCGGGCCGACAGGCTCCACAATAACTGCCGCCGTGCCGCCGCGCAACCGGTTAAGAAACAGACGCCGTTCCAACGAGGCAAGATCGTTCGGCGCCGCTTCGGTCGTGTATTTCACACAGGAACGGGGAATGCCGTGTGCTTCAAAGCGGCGCGTTTTGGGAATCTTGAGGCTGTACACCATCTGGTCCGACCAGCCGTGATAGGCGCCGCCCATTTTGATGATGCATTTCTTGCCCGTGGCCAGACGCGCCACACGAATGGCCGCCATCACGCTTTCCGTGCCGCTGCCCAACATGCGGAACATCTCCACGGCGGGCATGTGCTTATTGATTTCCTTGGCAATCTTCAGTTCGAACTCGTGGAACAGACCGGTTACCGGCCCGGTCGTGTGCAACAATTCAATGACCTGATCACGCACCGCCGGTGGATTCGATCCCAATACCGTCGGCCCGCCTGCCTGCAGAAAGTCAATGTACCGGTTGCCGTCCAGATCATACAGGTAAGGACCCTCCGCCCGATCCATCACAATGGGGAAGGGATAGTTGAAGGAGAGGTTGTGCTGCACGCCGCCGGGGATATACTTCTTTGCCTCCTCAATCATGGCCTTTGATTTGGCGCAACGAGCATCCAATTGCTCCAGATAGGCTTTCATGGCTTCCCGTTTTACCGTTACTGTCGGAACAGCCATGAGTGCATCCAACTTCTGATAAATTGCTTCCACATCCGGGTATTGTGTAATGGCGTATGACATGCTGCTTCTTTCGTCAGGAGGGGTTGAATAGTTTGTTTATAAGATAGCGGGCACTGTAAAACGTTCCTATTCTATACGAGGCGATCAGGACGGGTCAATCCGTGGAAACGAACAAGGCTCGCGTTAGAATAGTCCCTTGACCTTGCCCGTGTGCACATCCACGTCAATGCCGCGGAACGCCGGATCAGATGCCATGCCGGGCATGAGTTTGATGTCGCCCGCCACGGGCACAATCAGTTCTGCGCCATGATACACCAGTACATCGCGCACGGGCAGCACCCAGTCGCGGGGACGTCCCTTGAGCGCCGGGTCGTGGGAAAGACTGAGATGGGTTTTCACCATGCAGATGCCGAATTTACTCAACACAGGATCGGCCTGCAATGCCAGGATTTTCTGTTCGCAGGGAGCGGTATAGGTAACACCATCGGCGCCGTAGACTTCTGTGGCAATGCGCGCAATCTTGTCCTTAATGGCGACATCCTCTTCGTAGAGGAACCGCAGCCGCGCCGGTTTTTCGCAGGTATCCACCACGATTTCCGCGAGTTCGCGAGCGCCCGCGCCGCCGTATTCCCAATGCCGCGATACTGCAACGGGCGCACCCAGCTTCTGAGCGGCCTGGCGCACCAGTTCCACCTCGTCCTCACTATCGCCGTGAAAGTGATTGATACAAACCACAGGATTGACGAGGCTCTTTCGGATGGTCTCCAGATGCGCTACAAGGTTCTCCAGTCCCTTTTCCACCAATCCCGGATTGGGTTTCGTGTAGACCGGGTCCAGCGGTTTTCCCGGCACCACAGGCGGACCGCCGCCGTGCATCTTGAGGGCGCGAATTGTGGCCACCAGCACCGAACAGTTCGGTGTCAACCCGCTCATGCGGCATTTCAGGTTCCAGAACTTTTCAAAGCCAATGTCCGCGCCGAAACCGCTTTCCGTAACGAGGTAATCGCTGAGGTGCAACCCGAGTTTGTCTGCCACCACCGAGGAATGGCCAATGCTGATATTGGCAAAGGGACCGGCATGGACCAGCACTGGCTGTCCTTCAATGGTCTGCATCAGGTTAGGATTGATGGCGCGATACATAAGCGCTGTCATGGCACCGTCCACTTCCAGGTCTGCCGTGGTCACCGGTTTGCCCGATTTATCAAAAGCAACGACAATCCGCGCCATGCGTCGGCGCAGGTCTTCGAGACTGGTAGCGACCGCCAGAATGGACATCACCTCCGAAGATACGGAAATCTGGAAGCCGCTGCGCAACATGAAACCGTCCATCTTGGAACCGATGCCGATGATAATCTCGCGCAGCGCCTGGGCAGCAAAGTCAATAGTCCAGCTGATGGTGATGTTACGCGGATCAATGTTCAAGCGTCGCAGATTTTTCTTCGCCAGCAGGGCATCGCCATAGTTGAATTCATGCTGCAACCGCGAGGTCAACGCCACCATGGCCAGGTTATGAGCGTTATTGATGCTGTCAATGTCGCCGGTGAGTCCAAGGCTAAAATCGGACAGAGGGATGCACTGGCTTAACCCGCCGCCCGCTGCGGAACCCTTGATGTTAAAGGTTGGTCCGCCTGAAGGTTGGCGTATGGCGCCCATGGAACGCTTGCCCAGCGCGCCCAACCCCTGCACCAAACCCATGGTCGTGGTGGACTTGCCTTCACCCAGTGGCGTGGGTGTAATGGCGGTAACTTCCACATACTTGCCCGTGGGCTGGTCTTTCAACCGGCTCAGGATACGGATGAAATCCAGTTTGGCAACATGATGTCCATAGGGCAGCAGCTCCACTTGGTCGAGACCCATCTCTTCCGCCAGCTGGTAGACGGTTTTCATCCGGTCTTCGGCGGCGGCCGCGATTTCCCAGTCTTTCATGTGCAACGGGTTGAGTATTTTTCTGGCCATAATTGCCGACTCCCTGGTTCAAACGCCAAAGGGGATGTTATTCCTCCACAACAAGGCGGATATAGGTTTCCACGTTGCTGGAGAAGGAGTAATTATAGGACAGGTCTTTTCCCACGACAAATTGCGCCCAGGACACCATGAGTTCGTCAAAGGGGTTCAGACCCAGCAGGCCCCGCAGCACAAGCGGATTCTCCGCACTGCTGGCAGAGGTGGAAGTCAGATAATCCACAAGGATGCGCGTTTCACTATCGCGAACGAGATTGCCGTTGGTGTCGCGCTTGTTGACGGCAAATACATCGGTGTATTCTGCAACATCTACATGAAGTTCGGTGCTGAGTCCTGGTACGGCAAGGATGCTGTTGGCCGGACTGTAGCTTGCTGTTGCAAAGGTGCCCTTCGCCTGGTAGGTTTGTATCCACGACCAGACTACGCCAACGCCTTTATCAAAGAACAAATTCGCCTGTCGGTCTGGAAGAAACGTTTCTTCTGTATAGGTAAAATTCTTTTCGTCATCAAATACCAGGGTTTTGCGCACGCGGCCATTGTTGGCAAAATTCTGAGCAACCACTTCGCTGTCATAATTGTCCACCGTTGTCGGATCAATCAAGCGGGCCGCTTCCACCCATTGCCATGTGCCGACAAGTTTGCCCGCACTGATGCTTCCGCCCATAACGGGACATCCCGAAAGTCCAGCTGCTATTGCGATTACACAGACAAAACATACCATCTTTTTCATTTTTCAATTCTCCTTGTTAAAGAAAAAGTTGTTTCGCAAAAAACACAGTCCTATCATATCAAACTGTGATGCAGGATTTCCATTCTCAAAACGGCTGGCGATACAGACGTGGAAAAATATGGACTTGGATTGAATGTATTTGTTAGGGTTGTCTATCCTACTGGTACAAAAAAGATGCGACATAAAACAAACAATGACGTCAGATAGCCTTAAAGTATGTAATCGGATTTAGCCATCAGAATAAAGACCAGTCCAATAGCGATGAAACACAAGAGAAAATATGTATGTCTTTTAGGGGCAGCTTGTGCCGTGTTTTTGGCACTTGTGCTTTTCTACCTGTGCTTTTGGGGTTCTCTGTTCCCTTATTGCCCGATAAAGTTTGGATTTGACGCAATCAGGCAGGATCGGTATACCTTGTATTATCCAACGGGCAGTGAGGTTTTTTCAGAGTATAGGGATATTGACAAACTGATAACAGAGGCAGAGCAATTTCATAAACTCACGTTCAAAAAACATCTCCGGATTGTGATATGTACCTCTGCGGAGCAATATAAACGCTTTTCCATGAGTGGTGGCCATGCCTGCACCATACAGACAGGAACGGTTATTTATATAGCGCCGAGTTTATGGGAAACCACTTATCCACCAAGGTTGGTGATGGATGGCGGAAAATTGGAATTGTTGCCGCCGTTACAAAAGAACCACCGCCCCGTACTGGAATTTCTCAGTCACGAACTTTCTCATGCCATTCTCTACCAGAATACTTCCCTGTTGAAAGCTATTAAGTTAAAAACCTGGCTGGAAGAAGGACTTGCCGTTTATTTTGGAAATCGCAATCATTATTACCAAGGGAAAGATATCAGACTGCTTGCCATTGACCAGAATAATTTTTTCAACCTCTTCGACAACGGGGCAAAGCCACCCCATATTCCCAAGGAAATTATACACACCTTTCGTTATGGTATGTTTTGCGCCTTTGTGGATTATCTGATAACGGTCTATGGCCTTGATAGGGTTCTTGATTTCGTTTATGACTATATCCAGATGCCGGAACAGGAAGAAGCCTTGTTTCATGATCATTTTGGCAATATGCCGGAAGAAGTCCTCAGACAATTTCAAATGCAGTTGCAACAGGAATAAAAGGAAAGTCTTCCATGATACTACGTGTTCTACTGCCGGTATTGATTGGCGCGAATTTTGCCGCGGCGGCCCCTGAAGACCTTTGTAAAATCCTTGATGCAGAACGAATAGCGCGGCACTATCCCGCATTGGCGGCGGCAGTGATCCGCGAGGGGTCAGTAGTGGCAATAGATGCTGTCGGTGTTCGCAAGTGGGGTGCTGATATTTCCGTCCAACAGGACGACGCCTTCCATTTGGGTTCCTGCACCAAAGCAATGACTGCTGTCGTTATTGCAATGCTCGTTGAGGAAGGTAAACTACACTGGGACACGACATTGGGGGAACTGTTTTCGGATTTGGGAGAGACAATGCATCCTGATTATGGTAGTGTCACCGTAGACCATCTTCTTGCACATCAGGGAGGGTGTCCCAGCGAAACATGGCCCCGGGGCAAGACCTTTGATGATATTCATAATCTCCCCGGTACGGTATGTGAACGCCGCGCACAGTATGTTGCCATGATCTTGAGGCAACCGCCGGAGGCTGCTCCGGGAACACAGTATATCTACTCAAATGCGGGGTATACCCTCCTTGGCGCCATAGCCGAACGGGTCGCGAAAAAGCCGTGGGAACAACTTATGCGGGAGCGCCTGTTCGTGCCATTGCAGATGACTACGGCGGGATTTGGCCCTATGGGTACCCCCGGCAGGATTGACCAACCGTGGCAGCACACACTTGTGGCAGATGTGCCGAATCCTGTGCCGCCTTATCCACGCAATGACAATCCCCCTGCAGTCGCTCCCGCAGGGCAGGTCCATTGTTCCATAGAGGACTGGGCGGCATTTATTATTGCTTTCATGAAGAATGATGCGGGATTGCTTCAACCGGACACCAGAGAACATCTGCTGACGCCGCAGTTTGGCGGCACCTATTCTGGCGGGTGGCTGCAGGCGGCAATCAGCGAAAAAGATGGGCCTATAGTACAGCATGCCGGCAGCAATACGATGAACTTCTGCTTTGCAAGGGTGATTCCCGAAGGTCGGGCAGCCGTTCTTATTGCCATCAACCGTGGCGGGAATTTGGACGTGCTTGCGCGCGAAAGTGAAATATTGGCCGACAAACTACTTGCACAATACCCCGGGAAGAAATAAGTATTGGGAGGTAAGTTTTTCCGCCTTATAAACAGGACGTCAGCATTTTAATGAGAATTATTCAGACACCACATGAATTTTGTATTGTATTTCCCGAAGGGCATAGGGCGCTGTCGTTAATGGTTTTGTGCATTTTACCTTCACCTGATATTTGCCGGGGTCCGGAAACTTATGGGAGAACGCAACGCCAGTCGCAACCTGCGATTCATTCAGCAGCCAGACATAGTCGGAGAATTCAGGCGGCGCTTGAAGTTGAAGCAGGGTGTTTGTCTTAATTTCATGAAGGATTGGTGGTTCGGGGACGATTTCTGTCAGCGCCGTTGCTGTGGTAACCAGGACGCCATTTTCCCGTTCTTCGTAGGTCAGCAACAACGGCCCGGTTTCTGCTGCCGTATAGTCCAGACGGGCTGCATCGGTTTCTTCCTGCACGACGTTGCCGTTGACTTTCCAACAGGCGAAGCGGTTTTCAGCGACCGGCATGTCTATCTGGATACGCTGGCCGAGATAATAGACTGGCAACAGATGCAGTGTAATCTGATCATGTCCGAGTCGCTGGCTAACGCCCGTCTGCTTCTTTACCTCATCCACAGTGATGCCCATGCGTTGGGCCAGGGATTCTATGAGTGACTGCTGATCCGTAAGGGGCAGAAAGACCTGCACAGCTGCGTTGCCTTCCGCGGTCTCCATAACGAGCGTGTAACTGCCTACTTCGGCGGTGGCGCTGGGCTGAATACGCACCCCCTCTTCCGAGGGCGTCATCAGCAGCATGTGGCTGTAATTGCGTGCATCCACCAGGAACCGCCAACTCTTGACCTGTTCCGCTGCAACGGGCTGCCCATTCGCCGCAAGAACGACCGTTTCCGCCTGGGTGGCGCTGTGGAACACCAAAATTGCAGGCTCTGCAGTTACCGTTGCGTAGGAGAATCTGCTGCCAAGCACAAGAAGCGCAACGGCGAGGTAGCGCAGTAGGAGACGTCTTATCAGTAACATGGTTGCTGCCCTTCGTTTGGTTTGTCAGCAAAGGTGCTGGCGTTTCTAGTAGCGAAATCCTTTGAGATGAACACTGCCAGCAACTCAAACAACGAGAAAAAGACCAGACCCATCACGGATGAGTCCGGTCTTATGAACAATCTTCAGGTTCACAACGGAACAGTTGTGGATTACGCGTTTTCCGTCTGCATCTGGTTGAAGCGACGCTGCAACGAAGACTTCCTGCGGGCGGCCTGATTGGCATGGATAACGCCCTTGGTACAGGCGCGATCGATCTCTGAAATGGCAGTAAGCAGTTCGGCCTTCGCCTTTTCAGCGTCCTTTGCGACGATGCTTTCATCAGCGCGTTTTACGATGGTTTTTACACGTGAACGCACGGCCACGTTCCGTTGTCGGCTTTTCTCATTCGTCAAAATACGTTTTTTTTGCGATTTAATATTCGCCATGAAAAAGATTCTCCTGACACAAAGGGTGGGATTTATCACTAAATAAGAAACAGAAGTATAGCATTTGGCGGGCGCAGGTATCAAGTTTTTTTGCGCGTCACCAATATGCTGAATACCGGTCTTTTTGCTACACGGGCAATTCCCACCCGGCGCGATACTCTTTGGTCAGGAATTTCGCCGCGTCCGCGTCGTTCAACACTTTCATATTCGCCATGTCGTATTCCAATGGCTTGTTCATGCGCATGGCAATGTTGCCGAACAACACCATTTCAGTAAAGGGCCCGGCGTAATCAAAATTGGATGTGGCAGGTTCGCCGCCCTTGCACGCATCCAGGAAACTGCGGTAATGGTTGGCGCCGCCGATGCGTGGTATGGTCTGGTCTGGCTTTTTGTAATCTGCCATACGTTCATCGGGCAATAGCCGTGCTGTGCCGCCGTATTCGCCAGCAGTAATGTACCCGTTGCTTCCAATAAACAGGGAGCCATTCTTGCCGTCGCCCAGTTGCTGACCTTCCGGAATATCTGTGGGACGCGCAGGTTGCAGGCCGTTTTCATACCAGTAGATAACCACAGCAGGCATGCCCGCTCGTGCGGGGAAGGTATACTTTACGATGGCATTTGTGGGCCAGGTCTGGTCGTTGGCATTTTCCTGCTGCACCGGTTCCACTGTGAAAGAAGTCGCCTCGCCCAGTTTCAGGGCAAAGAAAGCGGGGTCCATAATGTGACAGGCCATGTCGCCCAGTGCGCCGCACCCAAAATCAATCCAGCCACGCCATTTGAAGGGCGCATACAGTTTATTGTATTCCCGTTGCGGGGCCGTGCCCAACCACAGGTCCCAGTCCATTTTTTCCGGAACCGGCTCGCCTGCGGGAGCAGTTGCCGGACCACCGTGAGGCCAGCGTCCGCCAGGCCGATCCGTCCAGATGTGCGCTTCCGTTACGTCACCAATAGCGCCGCTCCACACCATCTCGGCGAGATCGCGCACGCCGTCTCCGGAATGTCCCTGGTTGCCCATCTGAGTGGCAACGCCCATTTCGCGGGCGGTTTTGGTTAACAGACGCGCTTCGGCCACAGTATGCGTCATGGGTTTTTCCACATAAACATGCTTGCCCAGTTTCATTGCCATATAGGCGGCAGGCGCATGGGTATGGTCGGGCGTGGCAACAGTACACATGTCTATTTGATCGCCCATTTCTTCCAGCATCTTCCGGTAATCATGGTATTGCTTCGCGTCCGGGTTGCGATAGAAGGCTTCGCCAGCGCGTTCCCAGTCCACATCAGCCAGCGCTACGATATTTTCACGCTTAAAGGACATGATATCCTGGGTTCCCTTGCCGCCTACGCCGATGCCTGCCACATTCAGTTTTTCGTTCGGGGAAAGCTTGCGGGGTATTACCTTCGCCGCATTGACTCGGGTCGGCCATAAGCCGCTCACTACTGCGGTTGTCGTTGTTGCCGCAAGAAAAGCGCGGCGGGTGAGGTTGTTGTGTTTCATGAAAAATATCTCCTGTGAGTTTTAGTTTTGTTCCGGGAAGTATGGGACATATCTCGCGACCCTGTTGCCAGATAATTTACATATACAGTATCCCTTATAAGGGCATGAAGTCAAAGCCTTTGCGGTATTCCTTGGTAAGATGCTTGTTCGCGCTGTCGCTATTGGTAATACGCATGGACGCAACATCGAAGACGATTTTCTCGTTTGCCGCCAGCGCCACATTCCCCATATTTGCCATTTCCGTGAGGGGACCGGCGTGGTCAAAATGTGAAACAGCTTGTGTGCCCGTCTTGCATGCGTTAATCCAATGGAGGTAAGAATTTTCATCAGGAATGCGCTCAATAACGGGATCGGGTTTCTTATAGTCTGCCATCCGTTCCAGAGGCAACAGGAATGGACCCTCTTCTTTATGTCCGGAAATTATCCAGCCGTCTTTACCCGAGAAAAGGGTTCCGTTGCTGCCCTTGCCGGGTCTTGTTTCTTTTTCAGCAACTTCCGGCCATTCAGGCAGCAGTCCACCATCATACCAATAGACAGTTACAGGCGGCATATCGCCTCTGGCGGGGAATTCATATTTGATGATGCTTTGGTTGGGATAGGTTTCCTTGTTCAAGCCTTCCTGCTGCACCACTTCCACGGAATAAGATGGGGCTTCACCCAGCTTGAGCGACCAGAAGATGACATCCATGATATGACACGCCATATCGCCGATGGCGCCGCAGCCGAAATCCCACCAGCCGCGCCAGTTGAACGGCACATACCGGTTGCTGTAATCACGCTTGGGCGCAGCGCACAGCCACAAGTCCCAGTCCAGTGTTTCCGGAATGGGGCGCCCCTTGGGACGCTTGTCAATACCCTGCGGCCATACGGGACGGTTTGTCCACGCATGGGCTTCAGTCACCTGGCCGATGGCGCCGCTCCAGATCATTTCGCATAACTCGCGGGGACGGTCTGTTGCATGTCCCTGATTGCCCATAGCGGTAACCACGCCCATTTTTCTTGCAGTTTCCGTCAGCAGCCGCGCTTCCGCAATGGTATGGGTAAGCGGCTTTTGCACCCGCACATGTTTTCCCAGCAGCATGGCCCAGTATGCTGCGGGCGCATGGGTATGGTCAGGGGTTGAAACGATAACTGCATCAATCTCGTCCGCCATTTTGTCAAACATGACACGATAATCTTTGTATTGTTTTGCGTCGGGCAACCGATAAAAGGCCTCTCCCGCCCGTTCCCAATCTGGATCGCACAGGGCTACTATATTCTCGCTGCGACAGCTGAAAACATCATCCTTGCCTTTGCCGCCCACGCCGATGCCAGCGATGTTCAATTTTTCGTTGGGCGACAGTTTGCGGGGAACCACCCGTGCGGTATTGATGCGCGGCGTTTTTGTCTCTTCTTTCACATCGGCAGCGCCGGTTGCCGCAATAACGGCAGTCGTGGTTGTAGCGGCCAAAAAGGCACGCCTGGAAAGGCTGAAATTCGTCATAGTCGTTTCCTCCAGTAGATGACTATAAAAAGACCAGTATTATCCAGCATTGGTTTCTTTTACGAAAAAGAAAATGGGCCGGAACAGGAGATTTACCCTTTATTCCGGCCCGGAGTTTATTCGCTAATTACAGGGGCAGAAAATCAAAGCCCTTGCGATATTCCTTGGTAAGATACTGATTTGCCTTTTCGCTGTTAGTAATGGTCATAGAGGCCACGTCAAACTCGATCTTCTCATTGGCAAACAGCGCCACGTTGCCCATGTTCGCCACTTCCGTGAGCGGACCGGCATAACTGAAGGGGGACACCGCTTCCGTATTGGTTTTGCATGCATTGATCCAATGCAAATAGGGATTCTCATCGGGGATGCGCTCAATGGTTGGCGTTGGCATTTTATAATCTTTCATGCGTGCTTCGGGCAGCAGGCGCGAATCACCGCCGTAGCAACCGGTCGTCAGATAGCCGTCCGTACCCACGAACAGAGAGCCATTGTCGCCTTCACCCAGTTTTTCATCAGCGGGAATTTCAGCAGGACGTTCCGGCAGCAGGCCACCGTCATACCAGTATACGGAAACGGGAACCATGTCGCCGCGAGCCGGGAATTCATACTTGATAATGCTGGATTTCGGGAA
>CAZBNU010000089.1:12136-14876 GCA_964493075.1 uncultured Nitrospirales bacterium
TGGCCGATGGCGCCGCTCCACACCATTTCGCACATCTCGCGCACGCCATTTCCGGAATGCCCCTGATTGCCCATAGCGGTAACCACGCCCTGTTCTTTTGCTACTTTTGCCAGCAACCGCGCTTCGGCGATGGTCTGTGTCAGCGGTTTCTGTACGCGCACATGTTTGCCCAGCATCATGGCCCAATAGGCAGCCGGCGCATGCGTATGATCGGGCGTGGAAATGGTGACAGCATCAATCTGATCGGCCATTTCATCGAACATAACTCTGTAATCTTTGTATTTCGGAGTATCTGGAATATGGTGGAAGGTTTCCGCGGCCTTGTTCCAGTCTACGTCACAGAGGGCGACCATATTTTCGCCGAGGTTCTTACAACTCATCGTGTCACCACTGCCCATGCCGCCTACGCCGATGCCGGCAATGTTCAATTTTTCATTGGGAGACAGTTTGCGGGGAATGACCCGCGCTGCATTCATGCGTACGCCTGATTTGGTGGCGCATCCCGCAAAGATGGCCGAGGTAGTGGTGGCTGCCAAAAAGGCGCGCCGGGTAAACTTAAAGTCTTTCATGATGCTATCCCTTCGATATGAAATGTTAAAGAAAACGCACGCCCAAAACGCATTTGTCACGCCTGAAGAGCGGGCGAAGCACACACATGACTCACTGCAGGAATTATGCGCCAACACTTGTGAAGGAATCAAACAGAGGCAGAAGCCGTTTACAAAGGACAATTATGGCTGTAAAATGTCTTTTCGGTCATGATTATGTTACGATTGCTGCAGGACGTTGTAACGAACAAACAAAAGGAGACGATTATGGCAACAATTCGTGTCTGTGGTGTTCAAATGGAAGTAGCGCCCAGTAAGAAAGACAATCTGCCGCGCATTCTTGATTACATCCGTCAGGGGGACTGCGACTTCATGCTTTTTCCTGAAATGAGTCTTACCGGTTATCGCAGTGAATTTGATGACGAACGCACCCGTGAGGCCCTGAAGCAAATTGCGGTGGCCTGCCGTCAGAGTTATGTGACTGCCATTATCGGCACAGGGGCTCACATTGAAGGGCACACTTATATCCAATCCCGCATCTACACCGACGAGGGCAAACTGCTGGGTACTCACGAGAAGATTGTGCCCACCGAAGAAGACCGTAAGTGGTGCAGGCAGGGCGAGGAACTCCGTGTTTTTGAACACAGAGGCATTACCTTCGGCTGTCTCATCTGCAACGATTTATGGGTGACGCCAGGCTGCGGG
Organism: uncultured Nitrospirales bacterium; assembly: GCA_964493075.1. Taxonomy (GTDB): domain Bacteria; phylum Hydrogenedentota; class Hydrogenedentia; order Hydrogenedentales; family CAITNO01; genus SLFT01. Next base: position 13,390 of record CAZBNU010000089.1, read on the forward strand.
CCCTATCCTGACCCGCGTTTGACGTTCCAGCTGGCCAAGCGAGGGGCTCAGGTCATTTTTCACAGCATCCATTCCGGGCACAGCCAGATACACACGGCGTATCATGAATCAAACCTGGCATTGCGCGCACGGGAAGGCAAGCTCTACATCGTCACGGCGAATGCCGCTGTTCCGGAAGGTCATTCGGTAAATGCCGCCTCGGGTGTTATGTCGCCTGAAGGGGAATGGCTTGTGCAGTGCCCCCGCGAAGGCGAACATAAATTCGTTTACGACATAGACGTTGATTAACCGAAGAACAGACGCAGGCCGTCACCCTTCCCAGCGATAGCCTGCTCCGTGGACAGTGCGGATCACGACGGGATTTTTGGGGTCGGCTTCGATGCGCTTACGCAGTTGTGCGATATGCTGATCGAGTGTACGGCTGTTGGGCATGAAATCCAGGCCCCAGCATGCGTCGAAAAACATATCGCGGTCCACCACCTTGCCTTGGTTGCGATGGAGCAGATCAAGGATTTTGACGTCGCGCAGGCTCAGGTCTATGGTGATGTCGCCGCGATAGGCGCGCAGTTCGGCGGGCACAATCTTCAGGTCTCCCATTACGAAGGGTTCGCAGGTATTGCTTTCCGTTTTTTCTTTGGTTGACATGCACCGGCGCGTAACCGCACGGATGCGGGCAATGACCTCGCGCACGCCGAAGGGTTTGATGATGAAGTCGTCCGCGCCGAGTTCAAGTCCCACCACACGGTCAATCTCCTCCGACTTGGCACTGATAAAAATCACGGGGATATGCGGGTCCGTCTGGCGGATACGGCGGCAGACTTCGTACCCGTCCATACCCGGCATCATGATGTCGAGGCAGATAAAATCGGGGCGCTGCGCCTTGAACAAATCAAGGGCCGTCAACCCGTCGCCAGCCGCAATCACCGCATACCCCTCCCCCTCCAAGACTTCCTTCAGCCCCTTGCGGATATGGGTATCGTCCTCGGCAATAAGCACTTTCATTCCTGTCCTCCTTCAGCAGCCACTTCCGGCGCATACATCGTCAGTCTGAAACACGCGCCCTGTTCACCGGGTTCCAGGATCAAGTCGCCGCCGTGCAGCTGTGCCAAGTCGCGGGCGATGGCAAGACCGATGCCCGCCCCGGCAACGCCATCGTTGAGTTTATTGCTTACTCGGTAAAAGGCTTCAAAGACACGAGCATGCTCTTTCGGCGGAATTCCCGGCCCATTGTCCGCAACCTTGATGATGACATTATCACAATTCCGGCGACTGGTAATCGTTGCACAATCGCCGCCAACGGCGTATTTCTCAATGTTGCTTAATAGATTCCCCAGTATCTGTTCCAGCACGTCAGGATCAAAATGCGCCTGTGTGCCGATGCCCGCATCAAGCACAACCTCAATGCCCTTTTCGTGGAGCGCCGGTTCGAAACGCTGCGCTACGTTACGGATTGTCGCGTCAATGTCACCGATAACGCAACGGAGTTT
>CAZBNU010000090.1:0-14715 GCA_964493075.1 uncultured Nitrospirales bacterium
GGGCCTTGCCGTTAATTTATAGCAACCGCCGTTTAGCGGAATTATGAATGGCTCCGCGAACAGGACTCGAACCTGTGACCTAGTGGTTAACAGCCACCCGCTCTACCAACTGAGCTATCGCGGAATAGGGGTCTGTCAGGTGCGTATTTTAGCAATCGTTGCTGCTGTAATGCAACTTTTGGGCTTGTATGAATTGGATTGGAGTATCTGTTTTTCTGTTGTGTTTGTATTATTGGTGTGTATTTGTGTTTAATGTAGGTATCGTTTTGTTGTTATTGTGGTGAAGTCAAGGGCTTCTATGTTGAGAGAAGTTGATGAAAAAAGAAATTATTGAACATATAGCGCAATTGCGTGCCTCTATTGAACGGGGACATCGCTTTATTACCCATGATATTTGGCGTATTGGCGCTCCGGGCGAGGAGGTGCCTGCAGGACTTATTATTAAGCAGATACGTGCCGTCATATTGCTTACACGTGGGCTTATTGAGGAAACGTTGCTGTTGCGTGCTTCTGCGCTGACTTTCGCTACCTTGTTGTTCCTGGTGCCTTTTTTTGCCATGATGTTTTATCTGATTCAGACCTTTAATCTGGGTGACCACATTTATGACAAGGTGGATGAACGATTGACGCAGGCGGTGGTATCCATCCGTAATCTTACGGAAGAGACGGAGGAGAGCGATTCGGAGGCTGTGGTAGAGGACTTAGTGGGGGATGTAGTGATTCCGGCGCCAGTAACTGTGGGTCATAAAGTTATTGCAGAAGGTGAAATTGGTCTGGGTGCGGATGATATCGTGGTGGAGGGTATGACGGAAGGAAATGCTACCGGGGATTCTTTCACAGAAGGTGAATTTTTGGAAAGCGAAGGCGAAGCGGTCGTTGCCGAGGCATCGGTTCTGGTAGTGGAACGGCCCAAGCGTCGCCCGGAGGAGAGCGATGCACGGTTGAAGCAGGAATTGATTGGGTGGGTATTCCCCATATTCAATGAGGATCAGAGTATTACCAACGATCCCGCCTATGAAAACCCGGTGAAACTGCTGGTACGATTTGCGGAACAAGGCGCGAGCAGTCCTCATGCCATCGGGGTTTCGGGGTTGTTGTTTATCCTGAGTACCGTGTTCGGGTTTATGCGCAATGTGGAATATACCTTCAATAAAATCTGGGGTGTGAGTCAGCAGCGCAACCCTTTGCGCGTCATCAGTCACTACATGTTGATTACATTATTGCTGCCTTTTGTGGCTGCTGTTATCATGGGTATCAGTGCTGCTTTGGAAAGCCAGTATTTGGTTGATATCCTGGGGCCTTTTGCTATTGGACTGCGGGGCACCCAGTTTTTGATCCTGTGCCTGACCTTTACGCTGATGTATCTGTTTATACCGAATACAAAGGTGTATTTTAGGTATGCGTTGTTGGGGGGTATCATCGGTGCTGCTTTATATATGCTTAATTCCTGGTCCTATGTAAAGTTTCAGACCGGGCTTGCACGATATACCTTGTTCTTTTCGACATTTGCCTTGTTTCCGCTTACCCTGATGTACATTTATTTTAGTTGGCTGATCCTGCTTTTTGGATCACTGGTGTCCTTTGCTTATCAGAATGAAAAGACCTTTGCCATGGAGCGTCTTGCAGACCACGCTACCTTTGCCTATCGCGAAGCGCTGGCAGTGCGTCTTATGATTGAATTGGCACGTCGCTTTAAGTGTGGGCACGAACCGATTACAGTGAGAGAGGCCGCTGAAGGTTGGAATGTGCCCACAAGGCTTGTAAGCGAGGTGCTTGATAGTCTGGTAACGGCAAAACTAGTAATTGCTTGTGCAACAACCCCGGTGTGTTATCAACCTGCCCGTTCGCCGCAGTCTATAAAAGTTATTGATATCATCAATGCGGTGCGCGAATCAGGTCAGGATCCTTCTCTTTTCCGGCAGGACAAAAAGTACAGTCATTTGTATGCGGGGATAGACACGGCATCGCCTGCTATTATGAATTCAGACGTGCACACTTTGTCAGAAAATGTGACAATAACATTATGAATGTAGCGATGGAGCATATGAGATTACATAAAAAAACAGCCTTGATAACCGGTGCGGGCCGTGGAATAGGACGCGCCATAGCGCTTGCTTTTGCGCGAGAGGGCTGCAAGGTTGCCCTGTTGGCGCGCACCCGTGCAGAACTTGACGACACAGCCAAGGAGATTGTTGCCTTCGGTGGGGAAGCACTTGTGACTGTATGTGATGTGATTCGAACAGAGGATATCAAGCGTGCAGTTACGGAAACTCTTGACGCTTTTGGGAAGGTAGATATACTGGTGAACAATGCGGGGGCTGCGCATTTCAGGCCTATTCAGCAGGTGACCCTTGAGGAATGGCAACACGCGCTTGATGTAAATGTTACCAGTGCATTTTTATTCATACAGGGTGTTTTGCCCGGGATGATGGAGCAGCGTTCCGGGCGCATTATTAACATATCCAGTGTGACGGGATTGAAAGCGTTGCCCGATCAGTCTGCCTACGGCGCTGCGAAACACGCCCTGAATAGCCTGACGAAAAGCCTGAATCTGGAATTGCGTGAATACAACATTGCTGCTCACGCGCTATGTCCCGGCGGTGTTGACACAAAACTGTCGCAGGATGCTATGCCGCATCGCGATAAGACGGAATGGATGCAGCCGGAAGATATTGCCGAAGCGGCGCTTTATCTGGCAACGTTGAGTCCCAGGGTGGCGGTGGACTTTGTGAGTATGAGACGTTTCGCGGGCGATCCGTTGGCATGATGTCCATGGATGATACGTATATTTCCTATGAATACGAGGAAGAGGAAGGAAGTGAGGATACTTTCCTGGAATCCACGGGAAAGTACAGTGCTACTGGCGATGCCACGTCTATAGAAGGGGTGGTGGATCGTATTGTGTATGAGAATCCGGAGAATGGTTTTTTTGTAGCCCGCCTCACCGTTGCTGACGACAAGCCAGTGGTCACATTTGTGGGCAACCTCATGGCCATATCGCCTGGAGAGACGGTGCGCCTTTCCGGTTGTTGGGTGGAGGACAAGCGTTTTGGTAAGCAGTTTCGCGTGACTTCCTGTGAAACGGTACTGCCCACTTCGATAGAAGGCATTGAAAAGTATCTTGGTTCAGGCATCATCCCGGGTATCGGACCCACCTATGCCAAGCGTCTTGTGAACGCCTTTGGCGTGGAAACGCTGAAGGTGATCAATGAAACACCAGAACGCCTGCGCCGCATCCCGGGCATTGGTAAGAAGCGGGCCGCTGTAATTCGTGAATCGTGGGAAAGTCACCGAAATATTCAGTCCATCATGTTGTTTCTGCAAAGTCACGGGGTTAGTCCTGCGCAGGCAGTGCGGATATACAAACAGTATGGCGATGGGGCTGTTGCACAACTGCGTTCAAATCCGTATGTACTGGCGCGGGATATTGCCGGGATAGGTTTTTTGAGTGCTGACCGTATTGCCCGTGAACTGGGCATCGCACAGGATGCGAAGGCGCGTCTGAAGGCCGGTGTTCGTCACGTGTTGGACAAGGCTTCCGGCCAAGGGCACGTTTACTACGATGGGCAGCAACTGTGCACGGGAGCTTCAGCCTTGTTGGGAATTCCGGAAGAACGTTTTACCGAGATATTTGCAGATATGGTCAAGTGCAATGAGTTGCTGGTGGAGGAAGATTGCTGGTATCTTCCTGTTCTTTATGCGGCGGAAACGGGATGTGCAACAGGCATCAAACGACTGATTCGCGCCCCGTTGGAACACGTGCCCATACAAATAGAAAATGCTCTGAAATGGGTGGAGAAGCGGGTTGGTCTTGAACTATCCCCTGAACAGCGGGAGGCGATACGCGTTGGGGTCACCGCCAAAATGATGGTGATTACTGGGGGACCGGGAACCGGTAAGACAACCGTAATCAACAGTCTGCTTGCCGTACTCGAAAAAAAAGGCCTGTCCTTTCTGCTTGCTGCACCAACAGGCCGTGCGGCAAAGCGTATGGAACTCACCACAGGAAAAGAAGCATTTACGATACATCGCCTGCTGGAGTTCAGCCCTAAAACAGGTGGTTTCCAGCGCAACGAGAACAATCCCATCAAAACCGATCTGTTGGTGCTGGACGAGGCGAGTATGCTTGATACGCAGTTGGCGCATGCGCTTTTCAGGGCGCTGGAACCTGGAACGCGTGTAATCCTTGTGGGCGATGTGGATCAGTTGCCATCCGTGGGACCGGGCAATGTGCTACTGGATGTGATTGCGTCCGGTGTGGTGCCCGTGGTTCGCTTGCAAACGGTGTTTCGGCAGGCGGCGCAAAGCGGCATTATCACCAATGCGCACCGCATCAACCGAGGGGAGATGCCAATTTTTAATGAGACAGACTTTTTCCTTATTGATCGTGCCGATCCGGTAAAAGCATTGGAGACAATCGTAGAAGTAGTTGCACAGCGTCTTCCTGCCCGTTTTGATCTGCATCCCCTGCGAGATATTCAGGCGTTGGCGCCCATGCGTCGCGGACAGGCGGGCGTGGAAAGTATCAATCAAGCATTAAAGGCGGCCATTAACCCTAATGGCGCACTTGTGCCGAGGCGATCTTTTGGCATGGGGGACAAAGTGATGCAGACCAGAAACAACTATGAACTTGATGTTTACAATGGGGATGTGGGTGTTGTTACGCTGATAGACGAAGACGCCGATGAAATAGAAGTATGCTTTGAAGATGAAAAGCGTGTTATATATCCTATGGATGAAACAGATGATTTGACGCCAGCCTATTGCGCCACGGTTCATAAATCACAGGGCAGCGAGTATCCCGCCTTGGTACTTTCCTTTTTGCCGCAACACTACATGATGCTGCAGCGTAACCTGCTGTATACTGCAATTACGCGGGGTAAGAAACTTGTCGTGATTGTGGGGACAGCGAAAGCGGTAGCTATGGCCGTGCATAACAGCAAAATCATGGATCGCAATACCCGCCTTGCCGACCGTTTGCGTAATGCTATTGGCGGCGGTATGCGCACCCCCTAGATTCAGTCTTCATCCTTCTGCATGCTTTCGAGGTGGAAACGCTTTTCCAACGCTTTCATTTGCGATGCAATACGTTCGAGGGCTTTGGTGAGTTCCCGGATGTCCTCTTCATGATCTTCCATCAGAGTATGCATCTCTACCAGACAGTCGAACGCCGCAATGACAGCGTTCTTCTGGGTGTCAATCACCTTTGTTTCTTTCGCAATTTCCTTGATGCGTTCGTCCAATTCCCTACCGATGGCGCGGGTGGAGTTTATATCCTTATAGACGGCAACTTCCATTTTAATTCTGGCAATTTCAATCTGGCAGCGTTGTTCTGTGATCATTCCTGAATGGCTCCTGAGAGTGCTTTGGAATAAGCGAGAATTTGTTTTGCATGTTCCAGAGATTTCTGGTTCTTTTCCTTGAGTAGACTGTTCTCTTCGTCCAGTGCAGGAATCTTCTCCAAGGTTTCCTGAAGCGCATTTATTTTTCGCTCGTCCTTCCAGTGTTGCCGCAATTGGGCTTCCTTTGCTTCATGGGCATTCACCAGTTGACGGTCATACTCCTCAAGCGTTCTTGTCAGATCATTAACCAGTTTATTCAACTGGTCTATTTGTGTTTTAAGAAACGGGTTCAACGCAATTCTGCCCCATGCTGTTGTTGCAGTTTTTGAATAATACGCTCAATTACCTTTTGTGTATCCTTGTCTGTCAGGGTTCGGTCAGGTGATTGGAAGGCAAGACTGAAGGCAATGCTTTTTTTATTTTCAGGAAGAGGCTTTCCTGTGTATACATCAAATACTTCGGTCTGTTTCAATAGTGGGCCACCGGCGTTTTTGATGGTACTGATTAGTGCGTCCGCAGAGACTGTACAGTCCACAACGGCCGCCAGGTCGCGCAGAGACGCGGGGAACTGCGGGATGTCCTCGAATTGCGCCACCGGTGCAGTTCTTTTGAGGAGTTGTGTGAGATTTAGTTCCACCACAAAGACATTTTCCGGAAGATCATAGGCTTTGGTTGTTGCCGCTGCTGCCTTGCCGATGAAACCCACCTCGCGCTTGCCAAGTTTGATGGCGGCACTTTGCCCTTCCTGAAAAGCGGCACAAGGAACTGCCTCCAGGGTGGCATTAAGGCCCAGGTACTGAGATACGGTATCCAAAACGCCTTTGATATCGTAAAAATCCGCTGCGCGGTCGGGCTGGCTCCAGCTGCCGTGTACGATACCGCTCACTATAATGCCCAGATACATAGGCTCGTCAGGGAGTGTCTGGTTTTCGACAGCATGATATACTGGCCCCAGTTCAAAAAGTTTTACGCCCCGTGCGCCACGTTTGTGGTTATACGCCGCCGTTGCATACAAACTGGGAAGCAAGGTGGTGCGCATGCCTTCGTAATTTTCGGAGAGCGGATTTTGCAGCATAACCATGTTTTCAGTCTGAAAGGTCATGCCAGATTTCTTCTCGTTGTCGCGATTTCCGAAAGACCAGTTGACAATTTCTGTGAGTCCTTGAGCAGCAAGGAATCGGCGCAAGGCACGAACACGCTTTTCCATGGGGGCAAAGATACGGTCTGACTGGCGAACGGGCGGCATGGTTGTAGGGATATTTTCATAGCCATAGTGGCGTGCCACTTCTTCAATCAGGTCCGTTTCGTGGCTTACATCGTGCCGCCAGGTGGGGGTCAGAACAGCACAAGACGTTTCATCCGATTGCTGAATGGTGAAGCCAAGACCTGACAGGATGGACTGTTGTTTTTGCGCAGGCACTTCAACGCCCAGTATTTGGGTGGAGCGGGCATACCGCAGGGTAACCGGCTTCTCTTTTTGCGGGTTTGGATATTCATCAAGAACGCCCGGCGTAACTTCGGCGTCCGCCAGTTCCTGCATCAGCATAGCGGCGCGGTTGATGGCGTACAAGACCATCTCCGGATCAGCGCCGCGCTGAAAATGCTGTGCGGCCTCTGTTACCAGGCCCAAACCCTTTGCGGTTGCCCGCACCGAACGAGGACTAAAATACGCGCTTTCAAGAAAGATATGTTTTGTGTTTTCGTCCACTTCACTGTCTGCACCGCCCATAACACCGGCAACCGCCTGGGGCTGTTTCGCATCAGCGATGACGAGCATGTTTTCGGTCAACACACGCGCCTCTTCGTCCAGAGTCGTAATGGATTCGCCCAGCTGTGCTTTCCGCACGACAATACGGTTTTCCGCGAGTTTATCATAGTCGAAGGCATGAAGAGGATGGCCTGTTTCCAGCAGGATATAGTTGGTGATGTCCACCACATTGTTGATGGGACGTTGCCCTGCCGCCATAAGCCGCGCACACATCCAGGGAGGTGACGGCTTGACCGCAACATTGCGCAGGATGCGCCCCGCATAGCGTGGGCACAGTTCTGTGTCCTCAATGGTAACTGATGAGTATGTATTCGCTTCGTTGCCCGATTCTTTGATAGTTACCTCTGGCAGTTTCAGCCCAAGTCCATAGTAAGCCGCCAGTTCACGAGCTACACCGATCATGCAGGCCCAGTCACCGCGATTGGGCGTCACTTCAATCTCAAACACCACATCGTCGAGACCAAGCACCTTGAGAATGTCCTCGCCAAGAGGGGTGTCCGGTGGCAGAATCATAAGACCCGCATGGTCGTCCCCGAGATTTAACTCGCGGGCGGAGCACATCATGCCGCACGATTCAATGCCACGCATCTTCCTGCGTCCGATAGTGAACCCGCCAGGAAGCGTTGCGCCAAACACAGCGGTGGGCACTTTATCGCCTGCCTTCATGTTTTTTGCCCCACAGACGATTTGTAGCGGTTCATCTTGACCCACATCGGTTTTACAGACCACCAGTTTATCCGCATCTGGATGGGGTTGGATGTCGAGGATATGCCCGACGTAAACGTCTTTTATTTCCTTGCCTGGCTCCGTGATGGACTCAATTTCAAGGCCAAGCATGGTCATGCGTTCCGCCAGTTCATCGGCGGTGACGTCAAGGGCAATAAATTCTTTTAGCCAGTTGAATGATATACGCATATTAAAATTGCTCCAAGAATCGCAGGTCGTTTTCGTAAAGGTGGTTGATACTGCTTACGGCGTGTCGCACCATGGCGATACGGTCAATACCCAGTCCGAAGGCGTATCCCGAATAGTTTTCATAATCATACGAGGCGTATTTGAATACTTCCGGATGTACCATGCCGCATCCGAGAATTTCAAGCCACTTGCTTTTTACTTCACCGGTATGCCGGTCGCGTGCGGTCCACAGGATGTCCACTTCTGCACTGGGTTCTGTGAAGGGGAAGAAGTGGGGGCGGAACCGCACCTGAATATCTTTGCCAAAAAAGGTGTGGATGAAGTGCATCAACGTACCCTTCAAATCGGAAAAGGTGATGTTCTTGTCTACAAGAAGCCCTTCCATCTGGATAAACATGGGACTGTGTGTAGCGTCAAGATCAACACGGTATACACGGCCTGGAACCACCACGGCCACGGGCGGCGGAGTTTGTTCCATGACGCGCATTTGCACTGGAGAGGTTTGTGTGCGCAGGACGACGCCAGGCTTGACAAAGAAAGTGTCATGGGAGTCCCGTGCGGGATGGTCGTCCGGTGTATTTAGCGCATCAAAGTTGTAGTATTCCGTTTCCACATCGGGACCTACTGCCACCTGAAAACCCATCTGCGAAAATATGTCAAGGATTTCATCGCAAATCTGATTGATGACATGGACATGTCCCGCTGGGGCGCAACGACCGGGCAGGGAGATATCCACTATCTCGGACTGTGCTTTTTTTAGATTCTCCTGGCTTTCCAAGATTTGCTTGCGGGCATCCAGAAGTTTGCCAAGTTGTTCTTTCAGGGCGTTTGCCAGTTGGCCGATTTCCTTGCGTTCTTCTGGCGTTGCCTGGCCGAGTCCGCGAAGAATTTCCGTGACCTTGCCTTTCCTGCCAAGATACGAAACACGCACCTCATCCAGGACTTTCAGATCGTTAGCGGCATTGATGCCTGCAACCGCCTCGTCCCGTAGTGCTTCAAAGCGTTCTTTCATTTGAGTTAACCTTCCAACGCGGGTGTTGCCCGCATCCTGAAATTAGTTTCCTTTTGGTATGTTGTTCACACTTTCGTGTTTTCCCGAATGCATCAATGAATGCCCGGTACGCTGAAGCGTGAAGAACATACTAAGACCTTTTCATGTATCGTCATTGCGAGGTACGAAGAAATCTCATTCTCCAGATAGTTATCGTGTAACATCAGATTGCTTCGTGCCTCGCAATGACGGACTACCTGTAGGTAATTCATGCTCACACAAAATCTCTCTCTTGCAATCGCCGCCAACAGCGGCCCAGGATCGGAATGACGAAAAGATCACACGAACAGGGCGCGCCCAATACGTACCTGGGTTGCACCTTCCTCAATGGCAAATTCAAAATCATCCGTCATGCCCATGCTGCGTTCCTGCAGGGCATGCTCATCTGCCAGGGCATTGAGGCTGCGAAAACAGTTGCGAATCAATTCTTCCGGCGCGTCAAAAGGCGCCATCGTCATCAAACCTTTCAAACGCAGGCGTTCAAGATCGCGAATCTGCACGATGGCAGCAGGCAGTTCTTCGGTCGCGAAACCGTGTTTTGACTCTTCTCCGCTGACATTCACTTCCACCATGACATCCAGTGTTTTGTCCTGTTCTTCACAGCGTTTTTGGAGGGCTTCCGCGACCTTAACCCGGTCAATGGCTTCCACAACAGAAAAGCACGCCGTCACGTCCCGCGCCTTGCGCGACTGGACCGGCGCAATGAAATGCCAGCAGATATCCTTTGGAAGCGACGCTATCTTGGGGAGCGCCGATTCCAGGCGGTTTTCGCCAAAATCACGCATGCCCAGGTCGTAAAGCGTTTGAATCTCAGCAACGCCAACCGTCTTGGTGACCGCTACCAGCGTAACGTCGGCAGGATTGCGTTGAGAACGCACCGCCGCATTATCAATTCTGCGTTGAATGATATTCAAATTATGTGCAATACGGGCTCGCAATAACAAATGAACTCCTAGATTACTTTACAAAAAATATCTCGTAAAGGATACATCCAGACCCCGGTTTATTGCAAGAAAACATGGAATTACGAAAGGAAAAAAATCGCTCACAGAGTCACAACGGCACAAAAAGTTTATTGCGAAGGTGGGGCATTCTTGTCTCCGCTCCGAGACGCAGATTATAAAAGCAATTTTTCAGGCTCGGCGGTGAGTTCGAGGAGGCGTTCCAGGAAGTCGGTTAAGTCGCCGAAGTCGAGGGCGCGATGGTCGAAGCAGAAGGTGAGGGGCATGATTTCGCGGATGACGACGCGGTCAACGCCGTTCTCATCGGTTTCCACGCGGGGCTCTTTGTGTACGCCTGCAAGGGCAATGACGGACACGGCAGGCGCTATGATTTCCAGAATGGAAACATGGCAACGCAGTTTCGGCATGACACTGCCCACATTGCTCACCACGATACTGGCGTCCAGTAGGTCCTGCGCAACAAGCCGTTCAGTTGCCGGTTTGGCAAAATATGCGTTACGGTCTGCTTTCGACGGCAATTTAATGCGATGCGGTCCGGCGAGATTCGCCCATAGCCGCTTTATCATGGTAAATACTTGCCCTTTGCGTAGGCATTTTAAGGTGTCGTCCAATCCTGCCTCGTATAGGAGCAGGTCAATATTAGTGTTCCTCGATCGTTTTCGCAGCGTCTCCATTGCCCGGCAAACATCGGGCAACGATTTTCCGCCCACATCACGCAGGACGGGGGTGATGAGACGGCGGTCGTGTGCCAGCAGCGGTATGGCAATATCTATGGTATCCAGCATATGAAGCAGGCCGACACGGTCCGTACGGCTGTATTCAATGTGGGTGTTCATGTCTTCGGAAGCCTTCATCGCTTCCGCGATGATTTTGAGCATGACCGAATTCATGGTGAGTCGCACATCGGTAAAGTCAGGATGGGTTCGCATCTGGCCGATGAAGGCCTGTATGTTACCCACATCCAGGTCAATAATGATGCCGACATGGGGGATGGTCTCCCAGGACTCGACGGTTTTGTGGGCAACAACTCTGCGTTGAATATCAAATACTTTGTATTTCATGGATAAAAACTTTCCGGCTGTAAGCCATTTGAGAAAAAAAGAGGGCTGTAGTGCAAGATTGGGAAATCGCACAGGTGTCGGAATGAGGATGCCTTATTTGGGATTAGGGGCTATTTCATCTCGTTTTCATACTTTTCAAAAGCGCCGGCAACATCTGCTGTTTCAGCGTCGTTGCGGTGAATGAAGAGGCGATAGCGCATGGTAACGCTTGCACCGGGCTGCAATTCGTAGCCTTTGACATGGGGCCAGGATTGTCCCAGGAAACCGTAGTGGCGTAGAATCCATTTCGGGTGGGGATAGTCCATATTACCGGGATGTTGGAACGTGGCCATGCCGGATACCGTGTTGCCATCCTTTTCGGTGGCAAAGGAGATATCCACCCAAGGCGTTGGATAATCATCCTCCGTATTGTCTACTTCCGGCTCTTGTTTACCCAGTGCCGACGTAAACTGGAAGGGCTTTCGGGTAGCATCCGGCCGCAGGCAGAAACCGCCATATCCTTTGTTATCGGTGAGGGCGCCGCGAATGGTGAAAACGTCTTCTGCCAAATTGGTAAAGCTAAGTTCAAAGTCAATGGCGCGGGACTGTTCCGTTGCCGGATGAACAATAATGCGTACTTCTTCCTGCATTACCGGATTATCGGGGTCGTCATCGAAAACCCAGTGGTTTTTTGAGGCAATAATTACCTTATTATCTTCTGTCTTCTTTTCTATCCATTCGGCATGTACGGAACGAATACCATCCAGTAACCAAATATCAGCTCTTTTATTGCCGAGCGTGCTGTCCGGCCAGGACCAGAACACGCCGCGATGATGGCGATGATCAATGGGATAGTCCTGGGTCATCACTTCGCCGTCCAATCCATACAGCGGATGGATGTAGCCAGCACGCTGGTAGCGTTCCGGCACACGCTTCGGCAGTTTGCTAAATTCATAGTGATAAGACAGAACGGGTTTGCCATCCTCAGACACCTTTAAGGCCTGTCCGTCATCGTCAATGGTGAATGCACCCTGAAACATAGAAAGTATCATCATACCAGCAATACTCATATACATCATCGTAAATCCTTTATTATGTGATAAGCGCCGTCATTCTGCGCTTCAGCAATATGCCAACACTGAATACATATCATGCCACACAGTACTGTGTGTTTTCACATAACGAATGGTTCTGACAGGCAGTTTCACCTGTGGGAACGCTGCATTACGTTTCAAGTTCTTTGGCGATTTCTTCTGATTTTACTTTTTCATAAAGTCTCACCATCTTTGATGCAAGGAACCAGTGCAGAAGTAGGCCTGCGCCCCAACCAAAAAATGGCCATATCACCCAGAAGGTTCCGGGGGTTGTGAGAAGGTTTATTACCACAAGAAGAATGATTACGAAGGCAAAAATAATGCCGTGAATATACAAAGACATGCGAATTCTTGCGCGGCATACGGCTCGGTTGTAGATGTCTTCCTGCTCTTCCTGTGCCAGTTTGTCTTTCATGGTGTCGCTCATCATTCTTCTCCTTGTTCAAGGTTGTTTTGATTGTCAAGTTGTTCCCGAAGGGTTGTGTAACAGGTAGTGCATATCATGCGTGGCGTAGGAAAGGGGCCATGTGCCAGGTGTGCGCAGGTGCCGCGTTCAAGCACCTGGTCGCAGGCAGCACAGTTGGTGTTGTTTGTGACTACGACCTCGCTGAATGCAGAGGTGACCAGGAGGAAATCAGGCAAGTCATCCGTTGTCGGTAGTTCTGAAAAGCGTTCCGTCAAATAGCATCGTACCAAATCCGACACGGACATGTCCCGAAGTTCGGCTTCAGCTTTAATTCGGTCCATGATACCGCCTTCAATGCGCAAATGGAGCACGGCATCTTTTTTGAGTTTTCGTTCAGCCCAAAGTTTTCGTTCCACTTCGCGCTGAAGTTGTCGCGCGGCCTTCAGTTTGTCATTGTTCACAGCAGTGTCTCCTCGGCAGTGATGCCCGGTTATGCCCGATGTATACCAATATACACTAAATGGTATACGTTTGTCAACCTTAATAAGGGTGCATTATTTTTAGCTGGCGGTGTGGGTGTGGTTCGTGGATTCCGGTCTTTTATTTTCTGATTTCCATCAAAAAATAAAAACCGAAATGACGTGGTGGGATGTGAATGACATGGTGGGATGTGAATGACGTGGTGGGATGTGAATGACGTGGTGGGATGTGAATGACGTGGTGGGATAACGTAGACGCGGCATCTTTGCCGTGTTTTGTTTGCCTACGGCCTATGTTGAAGGCAACGCGGCAGGGATGTCGCGTCTAAGTTGGTGCCGAATGTTCTATGATGAGAACGCAGGTGTATATAAGCCAACAAAGGCTATTTTTTGCTACATTAACTGGACAGTCTTAATCGTCGTTAAACTGTATGGTCTGGACCGCGCTTGACGTGTTCCGTAAGGGTTTTCTCCCGTTCCACCATCATGCGGTCGGCGATGCGGGTTACCTGACGTTCCAGCCACAGCGCCGTCTGGCCACCACTGCGGTAATCGGCGGGACCGCAGGCGTCCACGCGACCGGTGCGCAGTAACTCATCTACTTGTGCGAAGTGTTTGGCGGAACCGGATTCGTATACGGCATAGGCCTGGCCGCCGTGTTTGCGAATGACGGAATAACTTGGGATGTCGCTGGGGCCGTCTGCCACGTACACCATGTTGCGCATGGGTACACGTCGGTCGTCTTCGGGCAACATATCGTTTACCGAGATGTCGGGGCGCTTGTTCACGCCCTTGTTGATTTCGAAAATCGCCCGTGTCTTGGTCGTATTGTCGAGAAACCCGGCTATTTGGGTTATTTTGCCCTGTTTTGGGATGTCAGAAGGCGAATAATTGGGAGATGCAGGAGTTTCTATAAATTCGCTTGCATACACACCAGTGAGGTGGGGGGCCACCGCCGATCCGCGTATCATTTCAGCAAGTCCCGTGCTTACCACATAATGCTCGAGGTGCAGGTCGCCGTCCCGGTATTTGGCCGCATCCAGAATGGTTTTCAGGCCAGAGAAAATTTCCGGTATGCCTTCGTAGAATTGGATTTTTGCGCCCAGTTCACGCAGCAGCGCATTGGACAGGTCAGGCATAACACCATGCTGCACATAGGTCAGCAGGTGACCCAGATAGCAAGTGTCACGCTGTACGGTGATACCTGCGCGGCGGTAGAAATCGGGAAGGGCGTTCACTTCCTTCCAGAAGTCGTCCTCTGCGATGCCATAGTGCGCAAACAGGGGCGTTTGCATGTAGTGCGGCGAAAGGGTTTTGTCAAAGTCCCAGATGACGGCGATGACATTTTGCAGAAAAAGGCTTTTGCTCATGTAAGGTACTCGTTGCGTACTTCTGGACAATAGTGTTCCTGCTATTTGGATTCCACTATTTCCAGAAACAGGTTCAGAAAATCTTCCGGTTGGCGTTCCTTTATATTGTCCTTGTTAAAGGCGTCCACCAGTTTAACATAATCTTCCTGGTGCATTTTATCCTGAAGATATAATTGGTACAGGGGCTTGCATTCGTGTACTCCATCGCGATGGCGGGGACAGCCTACATCCTCGTGCAATGTGAAGGACTTGAATTGTGCCTCCCGTGTTTCATGCAGTTTGAATGGA
>CAZBNU010000091.1:0-3224 GCA_964493075.1 uncultured Nitrospirales bacterium
CGGCGCAAAAGGCATCAACTACTTTGAGGCCGCTATCATGCACCAGTTTTTCCTTCGGAAATATTCCAAGCAGTGGAAAAAGAAATAGCGTTCGAACCTTTCTGGCAGGAGACTTCCATGCTGAATGCCGAGAAATATGTGCTGGCCGTTGACCTGGGCACCTCCGGCTGCAAGACGGCGCTGGTTTCGATACAGGGCGAGGTGTCGGGATGGGAATTTGAACCGGTTAACACCCATCTCTTTGCCAATGGCGGTGCGGAGCAGAATCCTGAGGACTGGTGGACTGCCTTTCTGAATACGGCAGGCAGGCTGCTTGAAAAAAGCACCGTCAAATCGGAGCAGATTGCCGCTGTTTGTTGCAGCACCCAAGGCGAAGGCACCGTGGCTGTGGATGCAGACGGCAACGTACTGCATCCGTGCATCTTATGGATGGATACACGGGGCGCGGAACACCTTAAAAAAATAGCGCGAGGGGTGGTCAATATCGCAGGGTATGCGCCCGCCCGCCTCATGCGTTGGATTCGACTGACCGGCGGTGCTCCGTCCCTTACCGGCAAAGACCCTGCCGCGCACATGTTGCTTATCAAGAATGAATTTCCGGAAGTGTACGCGAAGACGGAAAAATTCCTGAACGTGCTCGACTACATGAATCTGCGGCTGACCGGACGCTGCGTAGCCACCGACGATTCCATAATGACCTCCTGGGTGACGGATAACCGGAATTCTTTCAAAATTAATTACAACGATTCTCTGGTGCGTTCAAGCGGCATCGAACGGGATAAATTCCCGGAGATTGTTCCCTGTACCGAAGTCATCGGTACTGTCCAGGCGACGGTTGCCGATAAACTTGGGCTGCCCCACGATGTACCCGTGGTGGCAGGTTCTATTGATACCTCCGCCGCCGCAGTGGGTTCGGGCGCAGTGCGTGACTTCGAGGCGCATATCTATCTTGGGACCTCGTCGTGGCTGGCAGCCCATGTGCCCTTCAAAAAGACAGACATCATTACCGCGATTGCCTCCGTGCCCTGCGCCATACAAGGGCGATATCTCATGACGGCGTTGCAGGCAACGGCAGGCGGCAACCTCACCTTTCTGCGTGATAAGATCCTGTATCACAAGGATGAACTGCTCGCGGAAGCGCAGGTGCCGGATGTATACAAAGTCATGGACCGCATTGCAGAAAAAACGCCGGCTGGCAGCAACGGCGTTATTTTTACGCCCTGGAGTTACGGCGAGCGTTCCCCAGTTGAAGACCCCCATATTCGCGCAGGCATACACAATCTTTCCCTGGAGAATTCACGGGAAGACATTATCCGTGCCGTACTCGAAGGGGTGGCCTTTAACAACCGCTGGCTGCTGAAGCCTGTGGAGCGTTTCCTCGGGAAACCGCTGGAAGCCATCACCCTGGTGGGTGGCGGCGCGAATTCAGACGTATGGTGCCAAATCTTTGCCGATGTGATGCAGCGCCCCATACGGCAGCTGGCGGAACCCATCCAAGTAAATGTTTTAGGCGCGGCATTCATCGCCTTCGCAGGACTCGGGCTGATTCGCTATGACGACATCCCCCGGATTGTTCGGCACAAATCCACATACACGCCAAGTCCCGAAGTGCGCGATGTCTACGACCGCCAATTCCAAGAGTTTGTTGAAATCTATAAGAAGAACAAGGCCATCCATTATCGTCTAAACGCTTCCCGCGTAAAACAGCGGTAAGTTGCTGGAGTTCTGGTCTACATTATGCACTTTACTTTTTCTTTTTCACAGACCGAAAATTGCGAAAAAAGATAAAGTGTCGCCTTTTGACAAGAGATAACCCGGCAATAGTTGCCGATTTGAAACATTTCTGGTATAATTCGGTATGTATTAGAGTAGGCGCTAAAAACTTTGGGAGAAGCGGTACATGAAAACGGGTTTTCTAGCCAGATTCGCAATAATGGCGGCTGTTGTGCTTATGCTGACGCTCTTTTCGGGCTGCATCAAGCGCACCAGTACTCCAGTTATTGAAGAGACGGATTTCTGGCCGGTAACAGAAAAAATCAACATTTCAAATCCCGTGGGCAATGTAGCTATCACCGGTAATGGCGCACGGCTTTTCAATCCCCGTGTGCGTGTGGAAAAAAGTGTACAAACCTACAGCCTGCTTGGGCTTGCCAATCCTGACAAGTACGCTTCCAGCGTGGAAGTGTATCAGGGCGTGAACAGCGGTATCCTGAATGTAAGCGTTTCCGTGAAGCAGCTGCCTTTTTTAGAACGACTTTTTGTGAAGGTATCGCCTAAGATTGACCTCGCTTTGGAAACCCCTGTCGCGCTGGCTACCGAGGTGAATGTCAATGTTGGCAGTATTGAATTACATAATCTGGTGGGGGACGTCAACGCCACGCTGGATGTAGGCGCCCTATCTGTAACCTCCACCTTGGGTGTTTTCGGCAGCCAGTCTTTCGAACTGAACATTGGCAGTCTGGATATACTGCTGCCTTCGGATATGCCGGTATTCTACGACCTGGAAACAGGAATGGGCAGTATTGAAAGCACGGGCTTCAACGCAGAAGTGGATCGCCGCTTTTTGGGTGCGCAGGCCGTCGGCAGATCAGGAACCACAGTGACTCCCTCATCCGTTAAGGGACGGGTCAACATTGGCAATATCAATTTCCAAGGGAAGTAACATTACCTGTTGCCGGTGACTGGTCGCCACAGCCCCCTTCAACAAGGAGGATTCTCTTTATGGACGCTATTGAAGCACTACGTGGACGCCGTTCCATCCGTGTTTATGAAACCGGAAAAGTCATCCCCAAAGAAACCCTTGAGACGATTGTAGATTGCGGGCGACTTGCGGCCACTGGCAGGAATGTGCAACCTTGGGAATTTGTCGTCATCACCAGCCCTGAAAAATTACGGCAGGTGGCGGCCATCACCGAATATGGAAAATTTATTGCCGATGGTGCTGCCTGCATTGCTGTTGTGTGCGAGGACAGCAAGTACTATATCGAAGATGGCGCGGCAGCCACGCAAAACATGATGGTTGCGGCATGGTCCCTGGGCATCGGTTCCTGCTGGGTGGCAGGCGACAAGAAGGACTATGCAGACCAATTGCGGACTTTCCTGGGCGCTCCCGACACCCATAAATTAGTCAGCCTGATAGCGCTGGGATACGCCGCAAAAATACCCAGCCCCAGAAAACGTCCCCTGAGTGAAGTGCTGCACTGGGAACAGTATTGAAACAATAC
>CAZBNU010000091.1:3324-5051 GCA_964493075.1 uncultured Nitrospirales bacterium
GCCGCGCCGATCCTTGAAACCAGTCCGCGCCTGTGGGGTATTTTCTTTGAGGAAATCAATCACAGCGGTGATGGCGGCTTGTATGCCGAAATGGTGCGCAACCGCAGTTTTGAAGATAACCGCGTTCCCGAGGAGTGTACGGTAGAAGGCGAGTTCTTTGTAAGCCCATCCGGCTGGAAATTGCGCCAGGGCGACCAGGCCATCCCGAAACTTGCCTGGGAACTGGTTGTGGATAAGGCGGAAGCGTCCTTTGAACTGGACACCACGACTCCATTGAACAACACATCACCCACCTGCGCCCGCCTTGAAATCAGATCCCTGCAGTCTGGCGGTCGTGCCGGTATCGCGAATGAAGGATACTGGGGCATGTCAGTTGTGAAGGGCGGGGTTTATGAGTTGTCCTTGTATGTCCGTGTTGATAAAGGATATACCGACGGCCTTCTTGCCGCTCTGGAATCAAGTGACGGTAAAACAACTTATGCCACAGCGGAACTGCCCGCGCCGGGTGCTGACTGGAACAAGGTTGGCGCCACACTGACCAGCAATGCCGCCGACCATGCCGCACGCCTTGCCCTATATGCCACAGATAAGGGAACTGTGTACTTCGATATGGTCTCCCTATTCCCGAAGGAAACCTACCGGGGCCGTGCAAATGGGTTGCGCATTGATCTTGCGGAAATGGTGGCGGCTTTGAAGCCTGCCTTTATCCGCTTCCCAGGCGGATGCATTGTGGAGGGGTTCACGCCGGAGTCCGCATGGGACTGGAAGGAAAGCATCGGCGATGTCGCATTGCGTCCGGGACGACAGAACCTCTGGGGGTACCGCGCCAGCGACGGTTTCGGCTACCATGAAATGCTGCTGTTTGCCGAAGACATCGGCGCGGAACCGATTGTGGTAGTGAACTGCGGCATGACCTGCCAGGGCCGCAATCCCATCTATCAGCCACTGGAAAACCTCCAGCCTTACGTACAGGACGCGCTGGACGCCATCGAATACGCCAATGGCGGCACAGGCACCAAGTGGGGATCAGAGCGTGCCCGGAACGGCCATCCTGAACCCTTTAACATGAAATACATCACCATTGGCAACGAAAACTTCGGGCCGGAATATGAAGCACGGTATCGCGTATTTGCTGAGGCGATACGCACGGTGTACCCAGAAATTCAACTGATCAGCAACAGCCGCATGCCCAATGCGCCAGTGGACATCGAGGAACATCACTATTACATGACCCCGGCCTGGTTCGCCGGGAATGCCCACATGTACGACGACTACGACCGCAGCCTACCCAAGGTGTTTGTCAGTGAATATGCCGCCAACCAGGCGTGCGGCAAAGGTAACCTCGAAGCGGCGGTAGGCGAGGCGGCGTTCATGATCGGCATGGAGAACAACAGCGACATCATTGACATGGCGGCCTATGCACCTCTGTTCAACAACGAGCACAACCGCGAATGGCCGGTGAACCTTATCGTATTCGACAACCACCGCGCCTACGGCACGCCGGCGTATTATGTGCAAAAACTGTTCGCAGAGAACCGGCCCGACACGCTGCTGGCGCTGGAGTATCCGGATTTTGCCGAAACTCTTGCGTTGGACAAAGGGCGTATCGGTATAGGCACATGGAACACCCGCGCAGAGTTCAAGGACATCGAAATCAGGCATGGAGACAAGCAACTTTTTCGCTGGACGCCTGAAAAAAGATTGAAAGATGCCGATACTTACGAAGG
>CAZBNU010000091.1:5151-14610 GCA_964493075.1 uncultured Nitrospirales bacterium
GGCAATTATCCGCGCAAGCCCGGCAGCATTGAGACCGATCGCTGGTATGACATTGAAATTACAGTGGAAGACTCGCGGCTGATTGCCTGGCTAGACGGCGAACTGCTTTTTGATGAAACCCTACAGATGATCACCCAGCCGGGTATCATAGCGAATGCGGGCCGCGTAAACGATACGGGCGAATACATTATCAAGGTGACCAATTTCCTGGAACATCCTGTGGAGATGCAGGTGGCACTGTCAGGCAGTGTCACCCCACTGAAGGGTACCGTTACCCTGTTGACCGCCCCTGAACGCATTGCGGAAAACAGCCTCGACGCGCCAAATACGGTGATGCCGCAGGTCGCGCCTTTTCATGCTGATACAGATACTTTTGCCGCAACCTTTCCGGCCTGTTCGCTGACAGTTATTCGGGCAGGTTCTGAGTAGGCTGGTCTTGCAGACGGAATACCCAGGCATGGCGGCAGGCTAACCGATCAAAAGAAACGCAGGGGACATTTAGGGTAATGGCGTTTTCGGTGACACTGGTATTGATCGGGATGTCATGTCCCAACAGGGTTGCCGTTACCGCTTTCTTACCGGAAGTATTTGGAATGGTGAATGTCGCGCCCGGCCATTCCAGACATATTGCATACAGGTTGTCCCCCTTCTGGGTGAACCGCACCTTTTCCATTTCTGGCGCTTTGTCCCAGCGGGTAGTGCCGTAAATGGCTTCGCCGTTGACCGCAAGCCATGCGCCCATCTCCAGCAGGCGCTCTTCCATAATTTCCGGGATGCGTCCATCGGCGGAAGGACCGACATCCAGCAGGAGGTTGCCGCCACGGCTTACAGTGTCAATCAACAGGTACAGCAGTTCAGTGGTGCTTCGATAGTTCTCCGCGCTTTCGTTTCGGTTCAACCCAAAGGACTTGCCCATACCCTGACACTCCTCGAACCGTCCTGCATCCATGAGCACTCCCTGATTGCGGTGCTGATATTCCGGTGTGGCAAAGCCGCCGTGAATGCTGCGGCAGTCTTTGCCCCAGCGGTCGTTCACAGCAACGTCTTTGGGCGCGGAAGATTCATTGAACAGCCAGGCAAGAAATTCCGTGCTGCGCCAGGTGCTGCTGGGATGGTCCCATTCGCCGTCCGGCCAGATGAGGTCCGGTTTATACCGTTCCACCAGGCTTTTCATTTGGGGCAACATGTAGCTGTCCACATACCGGTCAACATCACTTTTGTACAGGGGATTAAACCATTCATACAGGGAGTAGTAATAACCGACCCGTATTTTTTGTTTGCGCATGGCATTGGTAACATCTCCTACGAGATCACGGTGTGGGCCGATGTCCATAGCGTTCCAGTTCCAGTTGTATTCATCCGGCCACATGCTGAACCCGTCATGAAACTTGGTGGTGAACACCGTATACTTCGCCCCGGAACGCACAACAATATCCGCCCAATGATCCGGGTCGAACAATTCCGCTTTGAACCGATAGGCAAAGTCCTGATATTTCACATCCACGCCATAGGCCTTCTCGTGAAACTTTCCTGTTTGGCTTTTCCTGTTCTGCATGTCGTACCAGTACCATTCCGCATAGCGGTCCTTCGGTCCCCAGGCAGGCACGGAATACACGCCCCACACGATAAAAACGCCAAACTTGGCATCCTCGAACCATTGCGGATTGGGTCGGCTGTCAATGCTTTCCCAAGTCGGTTGATAGGACGTCTGCGCCATGCCAGCCATCAGTGTAAGAATCAGTAAGGTGGTCATAATGGGTCTCCTGTAAACACAAATCTATGTGATAATGGCATTCTTTTTGCAGGAGAAAGTATACCATGCCCCCATCACATATTGATTAATATATTTGGAATTGACTGCAATCATCAGATACACTTGACAGGCGATTACGGACACTTGCACCACAGCCCCGTCCCCCGAATAACTCAGAAAGATCTAGAATGGACTTGACACCAGCTAATTCAATACGTGTATATGCCGACACATCTGTTTTTGGTGGATACTTTGACGCAGTATTTGAAGAAGCAAGCCGCGCCTTTTTTCACATGGTTAAAGCAGGTGAATACAAACTGGTGGTTTCCTCTGTTGTATCTGATGAACTTCTGGATGCTCCACAAAAGGTATGGAATCTGTTTGTAGAAATGGCGGATTACATTGATGTGGTCGAAATTAATCAGGCTGCACTTTTGTTGCAATCAGCATACCTTGATGCGCATATAGTTGGTCCGCGATGGGATGCCGATGCACTGCATGTTGCAATAGCTTCTGTTTCCAGTTGTCGTGCCATTGTAAGCTGGAACTGTAAACATATCGTTAATTTCAGAAGAATCCCTTTGTATAATGGTATCAACATGGTGCATGGATATACATCAATTGGCATTCATACGCCAGAGGAAATGCTTGCCTATGAAGACGAAGAATAAAGAATTTGATTGTGTTGATATGATGCATCGAGGGGCTTTGCGCATTCACGAAACATTACGTGGGAAGACTCAGGAAGAATGTCTTGCCTACTGGCGTCAAAAGCATGTTGAATTAATGAAAGAACTTGATAATTCACGCACAGCAAAACATGCAGTAAAATAGCGTCCTCTTGTGTTCATGCAGTAAATCCCAAAATCTCCCCTGACTTGAAATCCCCCCCCTGAATCCCGTCTAATGTGCAGGTGCTTCGGGAAGCGCACGATATAACTTTGCTTGTCAGTTGTGAACAGGGCTGAATATCTGTTCGTATCAGATGTATCCATCTCTAATGAAAGGGAGACAACTATGCCGCGCCGTGATGATATCCACAAAGTAATGATTATTGGTTCCGGTCCGATTATCATCGGACAGGCTTGTGAATTCGACTATTCGGGCACCCAGGCGTGCAAGGCGTTGCGGGGGCTGGGCTATGAAACCGTATTGGTCAATTCCAACCCAGCCACCATCATGACGGACCCGGGAATGGCAGACGCCACCTATGTGGAACCGCTGAATGTACCGACCCTGGAGAAGATCATTGAGAAGGAACGACCTGATGCATTGTTGCCCAACCTGGGCGGTCAGTCCGGCTTGAACCTGTCCTCGGAATTGGCAAAAGCGGGCGTGCTTGACAAATACAACGTGCAGGTCATCGGCGTGAAACTGGATGCCATCGAACGGGGTGAAGACCGACGCGCCTTCAAAGAAACCATGGAAAGCCTTGGCATTGAAATGCCGAAGAGCGAACTGGCATACACGGTTGAAGAAGCTGAAGCCATTGCGGCGCGTTTGGGTTATCCTGTAGTCGTGCGGCCTGCCTACACTATGGGCGGCACCGGCGGCGGCCTGGTGTATAACCTGCAGGAACTGCAAACTGTGGCGGCGCGCGGACTGGCAGTGAGCATGGTCGGCCAGGTGCTGATTGAAGAATCGGTGCTGGGTTGGGAGGAACTGGAACTGGAAGTGGTGCGCGACGCCAAGAACCAGATGATCACCGTGTGCTTCATTGAAAATGTGGATGCCATGGGCGTCCATACGGGTGACTCTTATTGCACTGCACCCATGTTGACCGTTCCGGAAGAACTACAGCAGCGCCTGCAAAAATACTCCTACGCGATTGTGGAAGCCATCCAGGTGATCGGTGGTACCAACGTACAGTTCGCACACGATCCGGTAAGCGACCGCGTAGTGGTGATTGAAATCAATCCACGCACCTCCCGTTCCAGTGCGCTGGCGTCAAAGGCAACTGGTTTTCCCATCGCCATGGTGTCCTCACTGCTCGCGGCAGGGCTAACCCTGGACGAAATCCCCTACTGGCGCGATGGCACCCTTGACAAGTACACGCCGTCCGGCGACTATGTGGTGGTGAAGTTTGCTCGCTGGGCCTTTGAGAAATTCCGGGGCATCGAGGACAAACTCGGTACCCAGATGCGTGCTGTGGGCGAAGTCATGAGTATTGGCAAAAACTACAAGGAAGCCTTCCAGAAGGCAATTCGTTCACTGGAAAGTGGAAGGCATGGTTTGGGCTATGCCAAAAATTTCAATAAACTATCCCTTGAAGACCTGCTGGTGCTGGTGAACACCGCCACCAGTGAGCGACAGTTTCAAATGTACGAAGCGTTGCGCAAAGGCGCAGATGTAGAAGACCTGCATGCGCGCACCAGCATCAACCGCTGGTTCATTCAGCAGATGAAAGAACTGGTGGAACTGGAAGAACAAATTCTCCAGCACAAAGGCGCACTGCCTCCGAACGATCTTTTCGCCCAGGCGAAAAAGGATGGATTCGCCGACAAGTATCTCGCAAAACTGTTGGAATTACCGGAACACAAAATCCGCGAAAACCGGTTGCGTCTGGGCGTGACCGAAGCGTGGGAGCCGGTGCCGGTAAGTGGTGTGGAAGATGCGGCTTATTATTTCTCCACCTACAATGCGCCGGATAAAGTGGCGCCCCAGGAAGGCAAGAAGGTGCTGGTACTGGGCGGCGGGCCGAACCGCATCGGCCAGGGCATTGAATTTGACTACTGCTGCGTTCATGCGGCGTTCTCGCTGCGTGAACATGGCTACGATGCGGTCATGGTCAACTGTAATCCGGAAACGGTCTCCACTGACTATGACACTTCGAGCCGTCTCTATTTTGAACCCTTAACCGTAGAAGACGTATTAAGCATTTACGAAAAGGAGAAGCCGCTGGGCGCCATTGTTCAGTTTGGTGGCCAGACACCGCTGAATATTGCAGGTGAACTCGAAGCGGCGGGCGTGCCCATCCTCGGCACTTCGGTTGAAACCATTGATCTTGCGGAAGACCGCGACCGATTCAACGGCGTCATGCGTAAACTGGGCATCCCCCAACCGGACTCAGGCATGGCAGTGACCGAAGCGGAAGCGCTGAAGATTGCTGCAGACATTGGCTATCCTGTTATTGTGCGGCCATCCTATGTGCTGGGCGGTCGCGGCATGGAAATTGTATATGACGACGACACGTTACGCGAATACATGGCAGCAGCCGTGGAAGTGACGCCGGAACGCCCCATCCTAATTGACAAGTATCTGGAGAATGCCATTGAGGTGGAAGCCGACGCTATCGCCGACGGTACAGATGCCTTTGTGCCTGCCATCATGGAACACATCGAACTGGCGGGGGTGCATTCAGGGGACTCGGCGTGTGTGATTCCGCCCATCTCCGTGCCGCCAAAACACATTGACACCATCAACGAATATACACGTCGCATTGCCGTGGAACTGAAGGTATGCGGCCTCATGAATATCCAGTATGCCATCGCTGACGATACGGTGTACATCCTGGAAGCCAATCCGCGCGCATCGCGCACTGTACCGCTGGTGTCCAAGGTCTGTAACATCCCCATGGCCGCCATTGCCACCGAATTGATGCTTGGCAAGAAACTGGCCGACATGAATCTGGTGCATAAGCACATTCCCCACTACGGCGTGAAGGAAGCGGTATTCCCCTTCAACATGTTCCCGGAAGTAGACCCGGTGCTTGGACCGGAGATGCGTTCCACCGGGGAAGTGCTTGGCATGGCGGACTCCTTTGGCATGGCCTATTTCAAGGCACAGGAAGCCACCCAGATGCGGCTGCCCGTAGAAGGCGCTGTGCTGATCACCGTGGCTGATCCGGACAAGCCCGCCGTACTGGAAACGGCACGGCTGCTGGCGGAGCTTAATTTTAAGATTTTTGCTACAGGTGGTACGGCTGATTTTTTGACAGAGAATAATATCGCCTGTGAAAAGGTGTTAAAAATGCATGAGGGCCGCCCGCATCTGGTGGATAACATCAAGAACGGAGAAATCCACCTGATTATCAACACGCCCAACGGCAAGCGCAGCCAGACAGACGACTCTTACATTCGCAAGGCTGCCATCAAGTACAAAATTCCTTATATCACCACAACAGCGGCTGCCATTGCCGCCGCACGCGGCATTGCTGATAAAATCAATGGCGCCTCCGATGTGAAGTCCCTGCAGGATTACCACAAGGACATCAAATAAGCCATCGGGAATGATTTTTGCGGACAAACGAAAGACCGCGGCGCTGCTTGCGCAACGCCGCGATTGACTCGGCCCTGTATCAGGGAAATGGTATTCGTACTCAGTTTTCCAAAGATGCCTCAGGAGGGGTTGCATAATCAGCGTAGCGTTCTGCTACGGCGGCCTCCTGCACATCCCCGGAATGCACGTACATGCGGTAGTTGAATGTCAGCGTATCATTCGCAGCAAAGGTGTAGTCGCCATTTTCCGGGATCAACCCTTTATTGTGTTCTTTTTCGTTGAAATACGAGTAGCCGAACGCATTAGCGCCCATCAACCCGTAATTGCGTATGTGCCAGCTGCTGGGGTGGCGCAGATTGCCGGGGTTGTCAAAAATCGTGAGGCCGCGTATGCCTACGTCGGGAATTTCCCCGGAAAAATCACACCACGGCGATGGCTTGCCCCATGCATCGCCTTCCCCCTGATCACCCAGCGCATTTGTAATAATGGCCTTGGCATTGCATATATCGGCGCGCATACGAGCACTGACAATGCCGCCTTCCTTGGTGTCGCTGAATAGCACTTCGCCATATTCCGCCGAGAACGTGACTTTTGCGTCGAACAACCGAGCGTTTTCCGGTGTGGCAAAAAAGCGGTACTCCCGGGTTTCGTTGATGAGCGGATTGCCGTCCTTGTCTTCCCACACGTTTACAGAACGTATCCAGCCATAGGCATCTCCGGAACCAAAAGTCACCTCTTTAGTGACCTGGTTGCCAGCGCCAGCACCTTCCGCCCAGAGATCGTGGCCATTAACTTCGCCATAGGCCGACCAGAAGGATTTATGATGGGGATGGTCCCGGGCAAAACGAGGCGTATCCTCACGTTCCATGGGAAAACTGCGGGTAATACCCACGCCGCCTTCGCAATTCACCGGCCACAGAAAAGGTTTTTTCCAGTCACTGCTGTAATGGTAACTCGTGAAATGAACACCGTCAATAAGCACATCCACAATGGCCTCGTCGGATTTCTTGGCAATCATGACACGGGGCGCAACATCTTCTGGGCGTTCAGACACCACTACCGTAAGCGTTTTTTCGATATTGGCGGGCACTGCATCCATCAGAAAGGTCAGTTTGCCGTCATGCAGGGTGGCGGGAAATTTTTTGCCTGTATCTGGACATGCCACACTGATCATGGCAGGCGCTTCATCCGTGTCCACAGCAACTTCTACAGGCACAATCGCCCCGGCCCGATCCCCTGACTTCACTATTATTTGTGTTCCATTCAATTCAGCCCCTGCGGGAAAAGCCAGGAAAAGCCCTAACACCACAACTATCAATAAACGATAACACTGCATTACTAACTCTCCTAAGTTGGTCATAAAGCGATTCAATCACCCGTAATCCTACAAGTGTAACAAAAACGAAACCTTTTCGCAAAGGTGCGGACTTCCACTATCCTCTCTACCCCCGTCTATTCTGTCCATGATGTCCTCCCTATTCATTATCTCACAAACACGCCACACCAATGCCAAATGTGGTATCCTGTAGATCATTTCAGGAAATACGTATGCATGTGACCTCATTACATAGCCGATCCTTTCGTGGGCTTGCGGACATGACTTTTGAACCTGGAGCGGGCGTCAATATTATCTATGGCGCGAATGCGCAAGGTAAGACTTCCGTTCTGGAAGCGGTGTTGTATGCCGCTACCACGCGCAGTCATCGTACAACAACGGATATGGAACTTGCCCGCCATGGCAGCAATGAGTTCCATGTGAAAGCGAGCGCCACAACGGGCGGGTGTCCTGTTAACATCGAAGCACACTGGTGGAAAGGGGCAAAACGTTTTAAGGTTAATGGTCTGGCACAATCCAGACTCAGCGACATCCTTGGCAGACTCTGCGTGGTGTTTTTTTCGCCGGAGGATATTGCTCTGGTGAAGGGCGCGGCATCGAACAGGCGGCTTTTCCTAGACATGGAACTCTCTCAACTGCAGCCACCCTATCTGCGCGCTCTGCAACAGTACCGGCAGGCATTGCGTCAACGTAACGAATTGCTGCGTCAGCACCAGTGCGACCCGGACATGCTTGCCGTATGGGAGGCGCAGCTGGCGGAGCATGGTCATGTGCTTATGACAGATCGGGACGGTGCCATACACGAGTTATCCACAATGGCATCGGCCCTATACGCACAGTTGATAGAGGATGAACCCCTGACTCTTTCCTATCAACCTGATATTGCTGACCCCAATGCGATCGCGGACACACTTCAGAAAACACGCGCATCGGACATACAACGTAAGAACACCTGCCGCGGTCCGCACCGCGATGACGTGGATATACAAATTGCTGGAAAAAGCGCACGCACCTATGGGTCACAGGGGCAACAAAAAAGCGCTGCCCTCATCCTGAAACTGGCGGAGGTGGAACTGATGCGGCAGCGCATGGGAGAATACCCGGTGGTGTTGCTGGACGAGGCACTTGCCGAGTTGGACGCCAACCGAGCACGACGGCTACTGAGGGCAGTGCCGGAGGCCGCACAAGCCATTATTACAACGGCGCAACCCATAGAGCTGCTTCCTTTGTCCCGGGAAAACGCAACCTTATTTCACATTGATCGAGGCCATCTTGAAAAAATCTAACGTTGAACATATCAGCGCCATTCTTGCACGGATGCAACAGACAACCCCCTTGGGCAAAAACCTGGAACAGGCCCAAATCTGGGAACACTGGGAGGAGTTGACCGGAAAACACCTGGCAAAACACTGCCGTCCCCATAGCATCAAAAAAGGGCAGTTACGCATTATTGTGGAAAGCCCTGTCTGGATGCACAAACTCAGCTATCTGAAATGGGACCTGTTGCTCCGCATCAACCGAATGGCTGGTAAGGAACTCGTCTCCGATGCTTTTTTTGTGCTGGCTTCCGATGAGGACGCATTGAATGAACTGGAGAAGACTTGATGGGAATGAAAAAATGTATAGAAACTTAACTTGGTCTGGCTGACAATTTTTGCAAGTGTGCCAATAACCACAAAGAACACAAGAAACACAAAGAGGCAAATATATGGTACCTGAAAGGCTTCTTTAATGTTCGCATTGAACAACCCCTTCGGGGTTTATTGGTGCTGACTCCTTGACCCAGGGGCGTTGCCCCTGGCTAGAATTGAGTGCACCCTTTCAGGGTACTATTGGATAACAGCCGCTGGTTAGTCAGATAACAGACAAGTATCTGTTGCGCCACAGACGCCACTTCTTTCGGGTGAAGTCACGAGCGAAGCGTAGTCTCTTAACAATGATTTTCTGTGCAAAATGATACCGAATTAAAGTTGCCGTCATTGCGATCCTTGACCGCCGTTGACGGCGATTGGCTGAAAAAGGCGATGCGAAACGATTTGGACTTGGATATAAATCTCGTGAAACAAATCGAAATCATTATCTAAATCGAAATTTTCAAAAGATCGAGATTTTTATGTGTTGTGTTCTATAGCGGTTATTAGCCGCTTTCTTA
>CAZBNU010000092.1:0-12176 GCA_964493075.1 uncultured Nitrospirales bacterium
TGTATTAACCTCAACTTTAGGAGAGATTCTAGCATGGAACCAATTTCGAGACGATCCTTTATTAAGAAGTCCGCGACGACTGCAGCGGCGGCGGGTGTGCTGATTGGCACCTCGAAGACCTCGTGGGCTGGTGCGAATGACCGTGTGCGTGTGTGTGTGATGGGCATCAATGGCCGTGGCAAGAGCCATTTGAGTAATTACGGCGCGATGAAGGATGTTGAAGTAACCTCCATCTGTGACGTGGATTCGCGGCTGTTTACTTCGGCACTCAGCGACTCCTTCACCAAGCGCGGAAAGGCCGCACCCAAGATGGAGCAGGACATTCGCAAGGTGCTGGAAGATAAGGATGTGGACGTCATCTCCATTGCAACGCCGAACCACTGGCATTCGCTGGCAACAATATGGGCGTGCCAGGCGGGCAAGGATGTGTATGTCGAAAAGCCGATGACCCACAATATCTATGAAGGCAAGAAGGTGGTGGAGGCTGCGGCGAAGTACAATCGTGTTGTACAGCATGGCACGCAGTTACGCAGCAACCCCGGCTTTATCGAAGGCATTAACGAACTGAAGAACGGCATTATTGGCGATGTGTATATGTCGCGTTGCGTATGTTACAAATGGCGTCCCGACATCGGCAAAGGCAAACCTGGAAAAGCGCCGGAAGGACTGGACTGGAATTTGTGGCAGGGACCTGCACAGGAAGAACCCTTCTTCGTAAACGATAATGGTGAAGGCATCTATGTGCATTATTACTGGCACTGGGTGTGGGCCTATGGCAATGGCGACATCGGCAACCAGGGCGTGCATCAGTTGGATGCGGCACGTTGGGGCCTTGGCGTTAACGTACCCTACCGTGTGACCTCCATGGGCGGCAAACTCCTCTGGGACGATGCCAAGGAAGTTTTCGATGTTTCTTCTTCTTCGTTCATGTTCAAGGGCGACGATGGCAAAGACAAGATGATGACCCTTGAAGTGCGTCCCTGGTGTACCAACGACGAAGCAGGCGGCAAGTCTTTCGGCGTGATGTTCTACGGTTCCGAAGGCTGGATGACCTTCCCCGGTTACGGCAGTTACAAAGCCTATAGAGGGAAAGACAACGAACTGATCAAAGAAGCCGATCAGGGCAGTGATCGCTATCACTTCCAGAACTTCATTGACTGCGTCCGCAGCCGCGAAGCCGTAAATGCGCCGCCTATTGAAGGCCACTATTCCTCCGCATTGTCCCACTATGCGCTGACCGGCGCCCGTGTCAATCGTGTGCTGGAAATTGACACCGAAACCGAACAGGTCAAAAACGACGACGAAGCGAACAGCATGCTCACCCGTGAATACCGTGAGCCTTTCGTAGTGCCTGAAGTCGTTTAATTGCGTTGTTCCTGATTTGACATAGTATGGCGTTCACTGAAAAACCTTTGAGTTGACAGTGGACGCCATTTCCTTATGTGGGCGCACAGGGTGTAACACCTTCGACTCAAATCGCAACCCTTGGAGTTGCATGTTTCCGGCGGGGTGTAGTAGACTATGGCGTATTCAGGATACATAGTTGTTGTGTATCTGTGTACGTGTAACCATCTCCCATTTCCTCCTGTTAAAACAAGATTAAATCTACAGGAGTGTTGTGGTGGGGAGTTTCTTTTCAATCAACCAATGGAGAGTGTATTTTTATGGCGAAGAAGAGTGTTTATTTCTTTGGTGGCGGCAAGGCTGACGGCAAAGCAAACATGAAGAATCTGCTTGGCGGCAAGGGCGCGAACCTTGCTGAAATGGCGAGCCTCGGCATTCCGGTACCGGCGGGATTCACCATCACCACCGAAATGTGTACCGAGTATTATGCGAACAAAGGCAACCTGCCCAAGTACGTGTACGACGAAGCCAAGAAGGCCATGGCCAAAGTCGAAAAGGTCATGAAGAAGAAGTTTGGTGACGTGAAAAACCCGTTGCTCCTCTCCGTGCGTTCCGGTGCACGCATGTCCATGCCGGGCATGATGGACACCGTTTTGAATGTGGGCCTTTGCACCAAAACCATCCCCGGTCTGATTGAAAAAAGTGGCGATGCCCGTTTTGCTTATGACTCCTATCGTCGCCTCATCATGATGTATGCCGACGTAGTTATGGAAAAGGCCGCCGGTATTGAACCTGCCGATGGCGAAAGCGTGCGCCTGCGCCTTGAACACGCCATGGAAGCCATGAAAAAGGCCAAGGGCGTTGAACTGGACACAGATCTTGATGCTGACGACCTGAAGAAACTTTGCGAAGAGTTCAAGAAGATTGTCAAGAAGACCCTGGGTAAAGAATTCCCGGACGATCCTGATGAGCAACTTTGGGGTGGTGTCAAGGCTGTATTCCAATCCTGGAACGGCAAACGCGCCATTTCTTATCGCCGCATTGAAGGCATCCCCGGTGAATGGGGTACCGCCGTAAACGTGCAGGCGATGGTATTCGGCAACTTGGGCGAAGCGTCCGCCACCGGTGTTGCGTTCACGCGCGACCCCGCAACCGGTCAGAACGTCTTCTATGGTGAATGGCTTGTGAATGCCCAGGGTGAAGACGTGGTTGCCGGTATCCGCACCCCGTCCCCCATCAACGAACAGACCAAGAATGACAGTAACGACCACCTCAAGTCCCTTGAGAAGGAATGGCCGAAACTTTACAAGCAGTTGTATAACATCCGCTGCAAACTTGAAAAGCATTACACCGACATGCAGGACATCGAGTTCACCATTGAAAACGGCGAACTGTTCATGTTGCAGACTCGTACTGGCAAACGCACCGGTACAGCCGCTGTACGCATGGCTGTTGAAATGGCCGAGTCAAAACTCATCAACAAAGAAACGGCTATCATGCGCGTGAAGCCGGAACAGTTGGATGAGTTGCTGCACCCGATGATTGATCCTGTTACAGAAAAGGCTGCCGCAGTGGTGGCAAAGGGTCTCCCTGCGGGACCTGGTGGCGGCGTAGGCCAGGTGGTGTTCTCTTCGGAGACCGCCAAGGAATGGGCCGATAAGGGCAAGAAGGTTGTGCTGGTACGCAACGAAACTTCGCCCGAAGACGTGGAAGGCATGCGCTCCGCGGTGGCCATCCTCACGGCAATGGGCGGCATGACCTCTCACGCGGCACTGGTTGCGCGCGGTTGGGGCAAGTGCTGTATCGTCGGCGCTGGTGCAGTGCGCATTGACGCCAAAGCCAAGAAGTTTGTTTCTGAAGGCCAGACCTTCAAAGAAGGCGACTGGATCAGCCTGAACGGCACCACCGGTAAAGTCTATGCCGGTCAGTTGCCCGTACTTCCCGCGCAGCCGGAAAAGAACAAGTGGTATGCGAAGCTGATGAAGTGGGCGGATGCCACCCGTCAGATCAACGTGCGCACCAACGCTGAAAGCCCGGAAGATGCAGCGCAGGCAGTCAAGTTCGGCGCGGAAGGCATCGGCCTTGCCCGCACGGAGCACATGTTCTTTGAAGCGGAACGCATCATCTTCGTGCGCGAAATGATCGTCGCCAGCACTCCTGAAGACCGCCGCAAAGCCGTCATGAAACTGTTGGCCTTCCAGAAGAAGGACTTCATCGGTATTTTCAAGGCGATGGCTGGCAAGCCGGTTACGGTGCGTCTGCTCGACCCGCCGCTGCATGAGTTTGTGGGCAGTCTGCTTGAGG
This sequence comes from uncultured Nitrospirales bacterium, assembly GCA_964493075.1. Taxonomy (GTDB): domain Bacteria; phylum Hydrogenedentota; class Hydrogenedentia; order Hydrogenedentales; family CAITNO01; genus SLFT01. The sequence continues at coordinate 3,649 of CAZBNU010000092.1, forward strand.
ACCGCAAGGAGCTGGAAGCGCTTGCCAAGCATTGCGGCCTGAAACCGGCAGTGATCGAAGACCGCATCAAGGGTCTCCATGAATTCAATCCCATGCTCGGACATCGTGGCTGCCGTCTCGGCATCGCCTATCCAGAGATCACGGAAATGCAGGTGCGCGCGATTATCGGCGCTGCGTGCGAGCTCACCAAGAAAAAGGTGAAGGTTCTGCCTGAAATCATGGTTCCTCTTGTTGGAACAAAAGCCGAGTTGGCGAATCAACGCGCCATCATTGACGACATCGCTGCCACAGTTCAGAAGGAAATGAAAGTCAAAGTCAACTACATGGTTGGCACCATGATTGAAATTCCCCGCGCTGCGCTTACGGCGAATGAAATCGCTGAAGTGGCCGAGTTCTTCAGCTTTGGCACCAACGACCTGACCCAGATGACCTTCGGTTATTCTCGTGATGACGTTGGCTCGTTCCTGCCCATTTATCTGGACAAGAACATTCTGCCTTGCGATCCTTTTGAAGCGCTTGATCAGGGCGGTGTCGGTCAGCTTGTTGACATGGCGGTTCAAAAAGGCCGCAGCACCCGTCCAACTCTGAAGTGCGGTATCTGCGGCGAACACGGCGGCGAACCCTCCTCTGTGAAGTTCTGTCACCGTGTTGGTTTGAACTACGTCAGTTGCAGTCCGTTCCGTGTGCCGATTGCACGCTTTGCCGCCGCGCAGGCTGCTATTGAAACGCCGCGCAAAGCGGTGAAGGCCAAGGCAAAAGTTGCCAAAAAGAAAGCCCGAAAATAATTTCTAATTGATACTTTTTTGCGCCCCCAATGCTGATGCTGCGGGGGCGTATTTATTTTATGACGCAAAAAAAAGCGAAAAAAATTTGATTCTAATGTTCACTGTTGATAAATTTGGAGAGCAAATGGAATCTACTACATTCAAAAGGAAGTGAAAATGAATACATTTACCGCCTTGGATTATGCTGTGCTTGTCCTGTATTTCGGCTCTATGGCAGCGTTGGGTCCCCTTTTTGCCAGTAAAGCGAAGACTACGGAAGGCTACTTTCTGGGGGATCGTTCCTTCCCCGGATGGCTCGTGGGTTTCTCTATGTTTGCAACGTCTATTAGTTCCATGACGTTCATGGCCTATCCAGGTGATGCCTACAAAACGGCATGGTATAGGATGACGCTTAATCTTTCGTTGCCTTTGGCAATTCTCTTTGCCACGTTCTTTTTTCTTCCTTTCTTCAGACGTGTTGGCACTGTTTCCGCTTATGAATACCTTGAAGAACGCTTTGGGAAGTGGACGCGTCTTTATGCGGCGTCGGCTTTCATCGTGGGACAGGCCATTCGCGTCAGTCTCATCCTCTTTCTTGTTTCCATACTCATAGAAAAGATAACCGGAATTGATGTATATATCTGTATCCTGCTTGGCGGCATCATTACTTCCTTCTATACGATTCTTGGTGGGATACGCGCTGTTTTGTGGACAGACTTTATTCAGGCATGTGTGCTGTGGATAGGCGGTATGATATCGCTTGTTGTCATTATTCAGGCCCTGCCCGGGGGATTGGGTCAGATTTTTTCAATGGCCTCGGAAGCAGGCAAGTTTGCCATGGCCGACCTCAATGCTGAGGGCGTGATGGAACCTGTGCAGTTCAGTCCTGACTTCACCAAGAAGACGGTTACCCTGCTTCTGTTAGTGGGTCTTGGAAACTGGCTTACCGAGTACAGTAGCAACCAGAACGTGATTCAGCGCTATGCCGCATCCAAAAGCGCCAACCAGGCGAAGATCGCCATGTGGACCTGCTGCATTTTCAGTCTGCCCACGTGGGCGTTGTTCATGTTTCTTGGCACAGCGCTGTGGGTGTTCTTTCAGGTCAATCCGACCCCCGAAGCACAGGCGATTCTTACGGGCGAAGGCGGCGCAAAAGCAGAGGACATTCTGCCCTATTTCGTGATCAACTTCCTACCCAAAGGCATGTCTGGGTTGGTAATCGCTGGTGTTCTGGCGGCAGCCATGTCAAGTCTCTCTTCCAGCATCAACTCAGTGTCCGCCGTCAGCCTTGTGGATATCTACAAGCGGCATCTTGCGCCCGAAAAATCGGACGCCCACTATGTCGTTATTGCGAAACTTATTGGCGTAGGCCTTGCAGTGTTCATGATTGGCGGCGCTATTCTGCTTCACAAAATGCAAAATACAACCCTTCAGGACAGTGCCACCATACTGACCGCGCTTACGGCTGGCGGTTTATTGGGAATCTATCTTCTGGGTTTCTTTACCAAAATTGGCGATGATACCAGTATCCTTGCGGGCATCATCTGCACTCTTAGTTTCACCCTTTGGATGACCTTGACCAGCATGGGCTGGATTCCGGAGAGTATGCGTTCACCCATTCACAGTTATTACGCAGGAATCTTGGGCCATATACTCATGTTTGCCGTGGGTTTCGGTTTCGGGATGCTTATAAAAGCGAAGCAGGACCGTGATTTGGCGAATCTGACCGTGTGGACACAAGATCGTAAACCTGTGAAATGATATATTATCCCGTAGGCTATGCTGGATTTACTTTTCCTGAGAGTTTCCCGAAATAATCGTAGGTCTCGTACTGTGCGCGATGTATGCCGCGTCGGTTAAGCACATATTTGTTGCATTGCAGGCGGTCGAGGCGGCGTGCTTTGCTGTTGTCCTTCACCTGAATTTGCACCAGATCAATAACCTGTTGGCGCAATTCGGGGTTAAGTATGGGGAATGCGGCTTCAACGCGCCAGTCTATATTGCGTTCCATGAGGTCGGCTGAACTCATGTACACCAGTGTATCATCGCCCTTTCCGAAAATGTAGATGCGTTGGTGTTCCAGGAAGCGGTCGAGGATGCTTACTGCTTTGATGTTCTTGTGTGGGGTAACGGCATAGGTGGTTCGGATGATGAGGTTGATGTGTACCCCTGCGTCCGCAGCTTCACGCAACCGGCGCATGATACCGTTGTCTGTAAGATGATTGGCCTTTATAAGGATGTGTCCGTTGTTCCCCTTTTTCTTTTCTTGCGCGATAAGTTTGTATAGCGTCTTCCGAGTATTGAAGGGTGATACCATGAGATGTTTGAATGCGGGTGGTGTCAGGGCGCGGTTGGCGGCAAAGTTCTCGAAATAGTCAAACAAGGTTGCCACGTCGCGGGTAATTTTTTTGTGACTGGTGAACAGCATGCTGTCTACGTAAAGGGCCGCTGTGCGTTCGTTCAGGTTGCCTGTTGACAGTCCCGCATAGAGATTGTTGTTTTTTTCAATCAGCATTAGTTTGGAATGTACCTTCATGGGCGGCAGCCCATATAACACGGTGGCGCCCACTTCGCGCAGCCGTTCACTGTTGCTGATATTACGCTGCTCATCAAAACGCGCCTGTAATTCGACTACGGCAACAACCCGTTTCCCGTTGTTGGCGGCATTTAGCAGGGCATTGACTACCTGCGAATTGCTTGCTACGCGATACATGGTCAGTTTGATGGTTTTCACTTCCGGGTCAATGGCGGCTTCGCGAAGCAGTCGGATTACGTGATCGAACGACTGGTATGGGTAGGTCAGCAATAAATCCTGCTGTTGCACAATATCCAGCATGGGCTTACGTTCGGCATCAAGAACTGGGTGGTCATGGGGTTCCATCACCTCAAAAAGCAGGTCAGGACGGTTGGCAGGGAAGTGCATCAAGTCCTTCATATTGTGATAGCGGCTTCCGCCTATGGTGGGGTCCGATTTTCCCAATTTGAGTTCTTTTTTTAAGACAAGTAAAAGTTCTGCGGGCATTTCGCTGTCATAGACGAAGCGGGTGGGTCGTCCTCCTTTGCGCTGGCGCAACACCTTCTCCATCTTGCGCACATATCCCTCGGAGAAGTCATTGTCAATGTCGAGTTCCGCGTCCCGGGAAATCTTAAACTCAAAGGCTTCAATAGAGTCATAAGTAAAAATGTAGAAGATATCATTCAGGGAATAGCGAATCACGTCGTCAATATACATGATGTGTCCGTTGGGGAGTTCCACAAAACGGGGCAACCCTGAGGGCAGTTCCAGCAAGGCATAGGGAAAGTCGCTGCCATACATGATTACGGCAAAGTACAGGGCGCCATCGGTGAGTTGCGGAAAAGGAAATCCCTTACGCAATACAATGGGCACCAGGCTCGGCAATACGGTATCCCGGAAATAGTCGCGCACCCATGCTTTTATCGAAGCGTGAAGCTTTTCGAGATCATGCTCCGTTATGAGGCGTATGCCTTCTCGCGCCAGTTGGTCGATAATCTCGCTGTAGGCACTCTGAAAGCGATTATCCAGTTTGTGGGTGCGCCGGTTAATACTCTCCAGCACCTCTACCATGGCTTTTTTCCCCAGTTCGATGCGGCGTTGCACACTGGCGACACGCACCTTGAAAAACTCGTCCATGTTCGAGGAAAAAATACCCAGAAACTTTACCCGTTCCATCAGTGGATTTCGGATGTCTTCCGCTTCCTGCAATACCCTCTCATTAAAGGACAATGTTGATATTTCACGTATCTGCGGAATATTTTTCATACAGGAACTGTACTCTCCTTAGTCTGCAGCCTTTGCTGTAACGCTCATCAACTATACAGTAGTAGACGGTGAACTCCAAAAACAAGTTTCTGTTAGAGCGTGATTTCTGATAAAATACAGTAAGCACGCAATTGTTGCTTTTGTCAGGATGTAATTATTGTAGAGCGAATGTGTTTATTTCATGTCCAAGCGCGAGGGTGATAGGAAATATGATGCGACCAACAGTAAATGCTTCTCTTACGCTGATAGCGGCCGGTATGCTGCTTTTGCTGCAGGGATATGGATCAGGCCAGGAAAATTATGTTCTTGCAGGCAGAGTAACGAACGTACTTACCAATAATCCGGTTGGTGATGTGAATGTTGTGGCCGCTAACGGTGTTTCCGCAGTCGCCACAACGACGACAGATATAACGGGGTACTTCCAAATTAACGATCTGACATCTGAAGGGCCCTATCAGATTGAATTTAATCGCCGGGAGTATCGAAGCGCCTATATTTCCAGTATTGCAGCTTCTGTAACCGACATTAACATTGCCCTTGAGCCGCGTGAAGTCTCAACGCCTCTTTCTCCTGTTGCCAATGCCGGTCCGCGGAAAATTTATATCGACTGGCCGACGAGCCCGGAACCCTATATCAAAGGCTATAATCTCTATCGAACTGAAACAGACGCTGCGGGCGCGGTGGTTGGTGAAACGGTTAAACTTAATGGTTTAGAGGAAACATTGCTGGGCGACCTGCTTGAGGTTGCGGAATATGTTGATGCAGATACGGTTCCTGGAAGTTATTACGTGTATCAGGTACAGGTAGTCAGTACGGTAGACCGACTCAGTACGCTGTCAGAGCCTTCTGCACCGGTCCGCGCAAATTACCTGACCCTTTTTATTCCCACAGTCTATCAGCCACAAACCCTGGGTATCGCATACAGCCATCCGATTTCCGGCAATCTGCTGGTGCAGATTCCTGTTGCGGTGGAATGCGTTTATGATGTGGTGGCTCAGGGAATGCGTCTTGCAGTGGATTTGCCAGCAGATGCTTTCCGATACGATTTGGAAAACGAAATACTTGTTTATCCCACAGGACTTACACGCAGGACTGGTCTTACCTATCGCACTGAGCTGGTGGACAATGTGATTCGTGTCTTCATCCAGTCTGACGGCGCCATCCCCCTTTATGGGTCGGGTTCTCTCTTTCATATCTTCGCGGTTCCTGCTATATTGGAAGCAGGGGAATGTGTACCCATTCTTTTGAATACAGCGTCAACGACTGTGCCGGTATTGGAAGACGATGAATATGTTCCTGTGGCGTTACAAACTTTTGATGGTTTCTACTGCAATGAGGTGGGCTGCATTTACGGCGACGTAACCAATAATGGCCGTGTGGATGTGGCTGATGCTGGCGCACTGTTGCAATACTTGGTTGGGAAACGGGATATCCCGCCTGGCCATCCCTGTTTTCCCGAAGTGGCGGACATCAATTTTGATGGTCGCGTGGATGTTGCAGATGTACGTCTGATTCTCCGTGCCATTACGTTGCTCCTGGAAACAGGCGATAAGGCATTGTCCCTTGCCTACTACGACGACTACGAACAACAGATTGTTTCCAAGGCAGACGACGTGGCCTTGGTATCCCTGCAAGTGGACGAAGATGAAGGGTTAGTTACCGTGGCCGTTCAACTGGAAGGGGTCCCCGACTTGTCTGGTTTTGCGGTATCTCTTGGGTATCCATCAGATTATCTTCAGATTGAGTCTGTTACTGCAGGGACTGGTTTGGGCATCGGCTTCACTTTTGAATCAGAGAACCACATCTGCGGGGAAAGCGATGAAAACGGTCTTTTGAAACTATCCGCAACCGGGCAGAATTCGTTGGAGTCGATATTGAAGACAGAGATTGCGCTTGCGCAATTTTCCTTGCGTAATCCCGAGTGGGATTCGGAGGCGTTGCCTGTTCGCGTTACAGATTTTTCCTATAACGATGCGCAAGGCTATACCCCGCGTCATACCGATCCTGCAGCTCCCAAGGGATATGGGCAGTCGTTGGGTCAGGCGGCAGCGCTGTTCTGCACGATTATGGATGCTGATACGTTGACGCCTATCTTGGACGCTACCATTTCCATACAACCAGCGCAGCATTCGCCTGTGAGTAACAATACCAACGGGGTGTATGCCATGCCCGCTCTGGACGGTGGTTCCTATACGCTTACTGCGACATCGGCTCTGTATAACGCTGCTGTGCAGAATCTTTATATTGGCAAAGGTGAAACGGTTTCCCGCGAAATGTATCTGGTAGGTGTCCCTGCCACAGAGGGGGAAGTGGAGGGAGAGCCTGTTTCGGAAGGCGAAGGGGAACCGTCTGAAGGGGAGGGCGAGACGACTGAAGGGGAGGGCGAGGGCGAGGGAGAAGATGAAGCAAAAGAACGTCGTATTCTGTTTTGCGGCGGAGCAAATGATTCGTCCGGCAATCGAATCGGGGATGTAACAATCATGCTGCTTGCTTTATTGGCGTTGGTTGCGCATGTTGCCCAGCACCATTTTTCACGAAAGGAGACGGCGGAAGATTTTGATGAATAATGTGAGTTGTTATACACCAGAATTCTTAAATGTTCAGCCAGCTCCCAAAGCGCAAAAGACCTTGACTGAGAAAGAACCTGAGTTGGTCGTTACACTGTAGAAAATACTGGAAACCCGACTGGCGGCCTTGCGTTCGCTGGGATATGTCCGATAATCTTCAGAAAAGGTTGCAAGATCGCATTCATAATATGGCATACTTAAACAGGCAGTATGTTTAATGCCGCCCAGATAGTTCATCAAAATCACTTTGTGGCGCTTTTCACGAGCGTTTCATGAGTATGAAAGGGTCGTCCCTGTGACCAGAAAAAATATGGTAATACTCCTGTTGCTCCCTGTGTTGGCACTTTTTCAAGGGTGCTATTTATTTCAACCAATGGCCAATTTTACGCTGGAAGAAGCATCAGGTGAAGCGCCGCTTGAGGTGAGTTTTGTCAACCATTCCCGAACAGGCCCTGGTGCGCTCCTGCGTTATGAATGGGATTTTGGTGACGGAACACCCGTGAGCGAAGAAGAAGCGCCAACCCATCTGTATGAAACGCCAGGGATTTATTCTGTTTCGTTGACCATAGTAACTTCTTTTGGTCGGGACACCATGGTCCGTTATGGCGCTGTTCGTGTTAATCAACCCGGCATTGTTGTAAAGACTGATTTTTCTGTGGAACCCTCAATCGGATACCCGCCTCTGAATGCTTCTTTCACAGACCTTACTGAAGTGGAGAATACTAACATAAAGGACTGGTACTGGCAGTTCGGCGATGGCACCAGTTCCACAGAACAAAATCCACAGCATACCTATCACTTGCCGGGTTCTTATACCGTGACACTGACTGTAAACACAGATGCTGGCAAGTTCAGGAGCGTTAAGCCGAATAGCGTTGTTGTTGAAGAAACAGGCACACTTATAACCGCGCAGCGCGCCATTATCCCGGAGGCGCCTGTTGAGCCCGGCGAACAGGTGCTGGTTAATGTGGTCATTATTTGCAGTGAACCGGGAAATCTGACGGCTTTGGGCTTGCGCGAGATTTTGCCTGCAGGCTGGACGTTTGTGGATGTTATTGCTTCCGGTGACATTCCCGACCAGACGGATAGCGACAGTGAGCAAAATACCGTGTCGTTTGCCTGGCTTGATATACCAGACTTTCCCATGCAATTTACCTATCGTATTCAGGCGCCGGATACCTGTGAGGGCAGTGCCTTTCTGGCGGGTGCTCTCATTTTTCGGTTCACAGGACCATCGTTTGAAGCATCGCTGGATAAAACAGAACTGCAATGTGTAGGAATCCAAGAAGGGGAACCAGTTGAAGGCGAAGGGGAGCCTGTCGAGGGTGAAGGCGAACCCGTCGAAGGTGAAGGGGAACCTGTTGAAGGTGAAGGCGAACCCGTCGAAGGTGAAGGGGAACCTGTTGAAGGTGAAGG
>CAZBNU010000092.1:12276-14564 GCA_964493075.1 uncultured Nitrospirales bacterium
GAACCCGTCGAAGGTGAAGGGGAACCTGTTGAAGGTGAAGGGGAACCTGTTGAAGGTGAAGGGGAACCTGTTGAAGGCGAGGGTGAACCTGTTGAGGGTGAGGGGGAACCAACAGAAGGTGAGGCGGAGAATTACGTTTCTGTTTTCATGAGTCGTTTCGACCTTACAGATAATTACGCATACACGCCTACAGAACCGCTTGAAATCACTGTTCAACTGGATAAGATTGGTTCAGGCAGCCCTGCGAGTGTGCGTGTTTATGAGCAACTCCCTGATGGGTGGACGTATTCTGGACTAGGAACTGGTACAGTCCCTGATCAGGCGCCCGTGAATGGTGCTACCGGTGAACTTACGTTTTCCTGGACGGGTGTAACGCCAGCGTTGCCCTTATCGTTCAGTTACTTGGCCACACCGCCCGACACTACAGTGCGCGCACTTTTTACAGGGATGGCGCAGTACAGTGTTGGCGGCATGGACTTCTTCTCCAACGAAGCGCAAACGTGGTTCCGGCGCTTTGAAACATTGATAGAGATATTCAGAACGGTAGAGCCATCGGCTTATACACCGGGTGGCGTGCTGGATATGACCATTCATTACGTTCGTTATGGCGCGGAAATTCCGCTGGTGTTTGGTTATGTGGAAACATTGCCGCCGGGCTGGACCTATCAGGGCATTGTTGCCAATGAAGGGCTTCCACCGGTCGTGGTGCCGGAGGTGGGCAGCACGGATACGCTTGAATTCGCCTGGATTGAACCGCCAGCAATGCCCGGCTCCTTTACCTTCCGGGTAAATATCCCGCCAGCAGCAAGCGGGCAGGCGCTTTTCTCCGGATACGGACTGTACCGCTTTTCTGGCGCTGAACAGCAGACTGCCGTCTCCGAAATTTCCATTCCCCAGATTTGGCCCTGATTAACACAATAATGAAAACGGAAGGGAGCAGCAATGTTCTTTGTCGCGCTCGCATATCTTGCTATATTTATAGCAACCCCACAGACGCTGGAAATTGTGGACATTATGCCGGTATGGTCCGGTCACCCCGTTGGTTTTTGTCTTTTGACCGATGTCAACGATCAGTTCGTCGCTTTTTACGATGCCGACAGGCAGATGACCGTAGGGCAACGAAAACTGGATGCAGGGGCATGGCAATTTGCGCGTCTGCCAGAAAAAGTGGCGTGGGACAGCCATAACTACATCACCATGACCCTGGATGATGAGGGTTACATTCATCTCAGCGGCAATATGCATGTAAAGCCACTGGTCTATTTTCGTAGCACGGTCCCGCGGGATATTACTACCCTCGAACGCGCACCTATGGTGGGTAAGCGTGAAAAGCGCATGACCTATCCGAAATTTTTGCGCGGTGCCGACAATCAATTGTTGTATTGTTACCGGGATGGCAACAGCGGCAATGGCGAGGAAATTTACAATGTCTACGATCAGGAAACGCGACAGTGGAAGCGTTTTCTTGATCAGCCCCTGACCAGCGGCGAAGGGGAACGCAACGCCTATATTCATGGTCCGGTAAAAGGCCCTGACAACCGATTCCATATTTGCTGGGTATGGCGCGTTCACGGTGGTTGCGAAACCAACAACAATTTGTCGTATGCCGTCAGCGATGATTTGATTCACTGGGAGAAGGGGTCCGGGGAGCCGGTAGCCCTGCCCATGACGTTGAATACAGCGGAGATTGTGGACCCTGTTCCCGTGAATGGCGGTATCATCAATGGGAATACCAAATTGGGCTTTGACTCGTTGAAACGTCCAGTCGTCAGTTACCATAAGTACGATGAGAATGGCAACACCCAAATTTACAATGCCCGTCTTGAATGCGGCCAGTGGAAGATATATAAGACCACAAACTGGGAGTACCGCTGGGAATTCAGCGGCGGCGGCACGATTATTATTGAAGTCGGACTGTCGGGTGTGTCTGTGGAAAGCGAAGGCAAACTGCGCCAGAGTTACAGTAACAAAAAACTGGGTTCTGGTGCATGGTTGCTCGATGAGCGGGATTTCAGCATCCTCGAACCACTGAAACTTCCACCAGCCTATCCCCCGGAACTGTCCAAAGTGGAATCAGACTTTGAGGGTGTTATTATACGTCGCGCTGGCGACACCGGCAAGTCGCCCGAACCGGGCACACGCTATTTTCTGCAATGGGAAACCCTGCCCCAGAATCGGGACCATCCTAGAGAAGGTGATATTCCCGATCCATCCATGCTGCGTTTGGTAAAAATGGCCACGCAGGAGAGTAAATCCGCAGAGTAGGAATCGCTTATGCAAAGCGTGCG
>CAZBNU010000093.1:0-8374 GCA_964493075.1 uncultured Nitrospirales bacterium
CACCGCCGATGCCGACGGCCTTCCACGCAACTGCAGGACCACCCTCCGGCCATTCGCGAAGCAAACCCGTTTCAGGAAACACCCCGGTGCGGTCAACACCGCGAAACTGCGGCGAGTCCGCCGCAAAAGCCGTATGCATTGCCGATAGTAAAATAAGAACTGCAATCCCTGACCTGTTCATAAAAAAACTTTCTCCTTGGTGATTCGACGGTAAACATCATTTCGTCTCGCGGCCCAATTTTACTCTAGCCACCATGACCGGCTCAATGTGGTTTTGCGGACAGACAGCGGAATGACTTGTATAAGGTGTTTAAAGCAAAGCAAACATACACAAATTCTTATGCATTTAGTATTATTATGTTCTTTACAAACCTCTGTATACTTTCATTATATTTTTATTTGTGATAGTTTGCCTTCATGTATATTGGGTTATCAGGTAATTAGATATCTGGGCCTGCATACTTTATAAATGGAAGCTTCGCAACAGGAGAAACATATGCAGAGCTTTTCCCGTACGTGTCAGTTTAAAATTATTGTAGGCATTGCAGCAGCGGTTTTTCTTTTCCGCGTGCTCCCGCCCGTTGTCAATGCAGATGAATTGGGTACAAAGGCTGTATGGCAGTCACCTGATGGCTCCCTTTCAGCCATCGGAGGTGAATTGACGGTGTATGTTTCTCCGCCTGAGGCCATGGATGCGGGTGTGCGATGGCGTGTGGATGGTGGAGACTGGCAGGACTTTAGTGTTGACGGCGTAAACATGTTGCTTGCCGAAGGCATACATATGGTTTCCTTCAAGTCCCCTTCAGGTTGGAAACATCTTCCGGATCAGCAAGTGTTGGTATTGGAAACACCAACTGCCGATTCAAATATAATTGCAGCAAGTTTTGCTCCTGCACCCTCCTTCCCTCTGGGGGCCATTCCTGATCAGTCTGTTTTGCAGGGGGACCGCCTGCAGTTTCATATAGTTGCTTCTGACAGTTCTCCCGCTCAAGGGTTGCAATACAATGCTCAACCCTTGCCTACAGGCACAATTTCACTCGACACCACATCAAATCTTTTTACCTATACCGCCGCCGATGAAGACTGGTTGCCTTTTACAGTGACTTTTGGTGCCACAAACGGTTCTGTCACATCTCAGGAGGTAGTCATCAGCCCATTACCTGCCACCGCCGAAGTAAATCTGATCCATTCTGAACACAATCTGCCAGACCCGTCTATGTATGTGATAATAGACGACACCGAGAATGTGGCTTCTGAAACTTTTAACTACCAGAACGTTAAGACGCGAAATATCAGCATATCTGGATACACGCTTGTATTTGAAGCAGGAAATGCCAATCAACTTTACGAACTTCTCAATGCCCAGGAATCAACTTCTGACAGTGCCGGAGTTGTCACAAACGGGAACATTAAAACCCTTTCGCTTTTTGCAGATACTATAATCATTCGCAGTCCGTTATGGTTGCCGGGTACAGAAGTTACTCTTTACGCCAGGGAACTTCGATTTGAGGGATCAAATGCCTCACTTGGTACCTATCCCCCGGGTCCGGAAACATTTCCGTCGCTCGCGCCAAACACAAGCAATCCCCCAAAGGGTGCCGACGGCCTTCCTGCCGGAAATATTACCTGCAATATTCAACGCTTTTATGCTGAGGGAACAACAAAACGTTTCCTCATGGAAGGCGGTAAGGGACAGAAAGGTGGTGCAGGCAGGACAGGTACACATGGCAGCAAAATGGAAGTGTTAGACCGCTATGGTACAGGAACTTGGCCTGGTAATGTGGTTTACGCAATAAATTATTTAGACGATAGTCCAGATGGTAATCCTACCACCACAGGCGAATGGGGTAGTAAGCACTGGCCTAGTAATGGAGGTGACGCTATTGCCGACGGGATTCCCGGTATTGGGGGGCAAGGCGGTAATTTTTCGGCACCTACCAACTTAAAAACCTATGTACAAAACGGTGGCGGCTCTTCCGCAGAAGCAGGAACGCTCAGAAAAGGTGGTGATCCTGGTTCACCAAATCCGGCACACTGGGTGGAAACATATTGGTGGCATGTAGATAAAACGTACAAGCATACATCCAAGTCCGGTAAAGATGTCCCGGCCCCATCGGCGGCGAAACCAGCAGGGGTTAATGGTACCTATGATGATTCGCTGGTATCCCTCTCCTGGCTGCACCCGGTACTGGCGCGCCACACCCTCGAATATGCCAAAGACGCTTACCTCTATGGTTATTTTGATGTCGCACACGCAACACTGACTTTATATACAAAATTTATTGATGCCTACCTTGAACAGTATCCACAATTGCCAGAAGCGTTGCAGCAGTATGAGTATGACCTGATACAAATCCAGAACGAAATGCAGGAAATGGATTTCCGTCTTGCTGCCGGACTTGATTATTTTGGAAATCCTGCGGGCTGGACACCCATGCTCTCCTTTGAAGTAAATGCCACGGCCTACAGCCAGGAGATTGAAGCCGACCTGCCTATACTGTATCTTTCTTATTGGATATCAGAGGCAAAAGCCGCCCTTACAGATAAAATAAGTAGTTTATCAACAACAATAAATAATGCAAGAGAAGAACAGGCAACATTACAGGATCAGTTTAACAAGTTACTTCCGGTTGTGGGTGATTTGATGACCGATATTACAAATGTGGATTCAACACTGCACACACTGCATGGAGAATTGAAAGACCTTGAGGATAGATTAAAAGTAGAAGCCGAGTTTTTGTCTGATCTGGCGATAGGCCTGCATATTCTCGCAGGCGTTTTGAAGGTGGTTCCCGTCTATCAGCCAGAGTTGGGTGCAGCAGGGGATGTCATAGATATCAGTACCACGCTTGCAGTTGATTACGATCCCACTAATCCGGTAGGCAGCCTCAGCGAAGGGGCAAGCCTGTGCGGTAGTTTCAATCCCACCGATTACCAGAAAACGACCCAAAAATTGGGAGATGCCTATGGAAATGCAAGCGCCAACCCTGACATTTCCACCCTGATGCCGCTTATGCAGGCAATGACAAAACAGTTGCAACCACTGAAGAGTTCCATTCAGCAGGCGCGTGCACCACAGAATCAGGTGGACTCGATCCTTACGAAACTGGAGAATTCAGACCCGCAATTCAAGGATATCGTTGGGAAAATCCGGGCTTTCAATAAACAAAAGATGAAATTTGCGGCAGATTTGTTTTCTGTTTTGCAGTCTTTAACTGCATTAAGCAATCAAATGGTACAAAACACGTTGCTCATAAACACCTGTGAAGAACAGGTCAACAGTACACGCGAAAAGATAAGCCCGGTGGTTTTCGCCTATGTAGGTGCAATGCGCCAACGTACCCAGACCCGCCTGTTGGGTTACCAGTACCAGATGGCAAAGGCCTATGAATATCGAACCTTGAATCCTTATACCGGAACCATGAATTTGACCGAGGTGTTTGATCAATGTGCAGCATTTCTGCAGAACGATGTTGGTGATACGCTTACAGAAGACCAGATTAATACCCTCAAAGCAGTCTATGAAGAAGACCTGCTGACAATATCAAGGGATATTTACAATGTCTTGGATACCAGACCGCCGGAACAGCAGATTCGAACTACATTTTCCTTGTCACAGGACAGGCTGGAACAACTGAATATCAGTATTGAGGGCGACCCACTCGATTTGAATCTCGCGGAAGAAGCGGGTATCGGCGTTAACGAAGAAGACCTGCGTATTGTTGATCTGAAAATTGCACGCGACCAGGAAAACAACCCTCTCGTTCAACTGGATTACGGCGGTGTTACCCCGAAATATCCCATCATCCTCGATATTGAATATCTCTATTCTTCGGATAATATACGGATTGCTTCCGAAGGGAAAACATACCGGTTCAGTTACCTCAGGGATGCGAAGTCCAACAATATAGTATGGCAATCCCGATGCACCATTAATTTAAATGCAAATGGAAATGAAGAAATCTCAGTTACCGAATCACAACCCAGTGCAGACCAGAATTCACTGTTGGAGTACTTGCTGACTGAAAATGGCCAGAACGGAAATATTCCCCTGGAAGAATATTCAAGGCCTGCTGCTTTTGCCGACCTGGAAGTGCGGGTTACCAACAGGCAAAGCGGCGGTATGCCCGCACCAAATATCACTGTCAAACGTCTTGACCTGGAATTGGGCTACAACTACCACCACAGAGACGATACCCTGAAAGACCTGTGGGTACGCACAGACAATGATCTCCAGCCGGTATTGCATGTCACTCCTGCTGACCACAACAGCGCTTCGGATGGGCAAGGAAACTTTCATCGTACATACTCCTACATCAGTGTTGCGACCGACGTTACGGTTGAGGCTCCGGAACACTATGGCGACTGGCAGTTTGGACACTGGCTGGATGCAGTCAGCGGAACTGCTTATGATAATTCAGCTGTAACTGTCCCAATGGATCGCAACCGGGCGCTTATTGCCAAATACAACCTGCCACTGGCAGAACTGCAGCCTCAGGCGCCTCAGATAATGACCGTTAACGGGCAATCTGCCCTTGAGAAAACTACCATTACTACTGGTTGGCTGGACTGTCATATTAAGGGTACATTACGAGGATATGTTTCGGATATCCTCCTGAATGGTGAAAGTATCGGACATACTGCTTATAATCCAGACTGGGAAACTAATGTCAGGCTTGCGCAGGATGCAGCGCACACATTCAGTTTCACAGCCGTAAATTCAAATGGTGTTGAAAGTGTTCCAACAGTAATTACAGTAATGCACGACAGCACTCTGGACAGTGACGGGGACAGTATCCCCGATTATCAGGATGCATATGTCGGTGAAAATCCCGCCGATGGCGTAGACCCGACCTGCCCCGAAGGTGCGCTCCAACTGATAAGCCCGCCACAGGGCGCACGGTACCTTTTTTCGGAAGATGAGCCTGCACTGATACCGATGGTTGTGGTTGCGGAAAATACGTGTGAAGCCAACACCACTAATGTGGACCTTATTGTTGATGGAATGCTATCAGACTCACTCGACACAGCTCCGTACTCGTGGACGCTTCCTGATATCCATGCCTTTGACGGGTCCTATATAAACCTGCGTGCAGAGGCAGATCGCAAATACGGTTTTGATAGAATGGTATCCGATAGTCGCTATGTCAAACTGATTCATGTGGCACATGATCGTCTTGATGCAGATAGTAACGGGCTCATTGATAAGCCTTATGACTGGCTCTGGTTTTCCGGGGACACATGGTACGGTTCCAATTATAATGAGTCCAGTGATTCATGGAGTACATCAGCAGCGACATTTTGGAATGCTAACGAAGGAACTGAGGGTAGTATCTATGTACCCCTGGAATCCGCCCTTGAAGAAAGTTGCAGTGCTGTAATTGTTGCTCCACGATCACTTGCTTCAGAAAATGAATCCGTAGTATTAATAGCACGTATGTCAACATCTCTTGACGAACTGGTTGATGGGGGCCGTTATGCATATTCCCCACCGGTAATGCTTGTACAAAACGGCCAGTATATTGCCATTTCTGTGTTGCTTTTAACGGATGGAGAAACCAACTGGGTTCCAATGCCAGAGGAAAGGCTTGTGAACAACCCGGTTCACCTTCAGATAGAAGGCCTGGCATTTGAAAAACAAATGCAGACGTACCTTGCTTTTTGTACCCTTCCAATAGTTCCCGTTGAATCAGAAACAGGTGTTGTGCTCCAGAAAGATGCCAGTTCCTGGGACACGGAAACTTCAACTACCGTAAACAGTAACATGGAACAGGGGAAGACAGAAGTGCTTGTTACACGCTCTGCAGTTTATGCACCAACAATTAAAAAACAGACCATGGAAGAAGGCGAAGCTGCTGAGGGAGAAGAAATCGAAGGTGAAGAAAGTCTGGACACTATTGCGCAGGAACTGCTGGAACAATTTTCTGAGGCAGACAGTAACGGAGACAATTATCTGAGTCTTGAAGAGGCAAGAACGGTTAGTTCTTCCCTTACAGAATCCCAGTTCGATGCACTTGATGTTGACGGTGATGGATTGCTAAATCGTGAAGAACTGCTTTCAGCGTCTGGTGCGGAAAACAGCGGATGTGGTTGCTGCAACAATAATTGTGCAACGCAATCAGACTGCAAACGCTATCTCGGTGATTGGCTGCTTATCGGATTGAGTTTATTGACACTTGTGTCTTTGACAAAACGTTATAAACAGGTGTGAATCCCCCATCTTTCATCCTTGTACAACTTCTTGGTTCCTCCGTAGTGCAATTGTTATCATTACAGTTTCAGAATTCTTTTTCTACCCTCTGCTCTTGTCGTAACCCAATTCGGAGTACGTACCCATGAATACTCATTTTAGATTGAATGCCTCTGTTGTTCTATTGTGCTTGTGCTTTGGAACTGTGGCTGCCGGAGCAGAAGCGCCAACGCCTGTTCTCTGGTCCATAGGCGAGGCGGATAACAACACGAAAGAGTTGCTGCATGGACCGGGCGGTTATAGCGCCTACCGGATGGACGGCCTGTATTGCGTCGGCCTTTCGGACTCAAAGACTGACTGGCCCTATGTGCATCCGGGACCTGGAGACGGTTGGGCGGGCAGCAGGCCCCATACGTTTACGGTGGTCTTTTATCTTACCGCCCTTGCGCCGGAAGGCACGTGCCGCCTAACGCTGGACTTTGTTGATGTACACGGCTCGAACCCGCCCATGCTGAAAATTGATGTGAACGGCAACCTCTACGACCGGCGTACGGAAAAAGGGTCGGGGTCAGATGATTCGGTATTCGGCGCACCGTCCAGAGGCAAGGAAGATTTTGTTAAACTCAGTTTTCCAACTTCTCTTCTGCGTTCCGGAGAAAATTCGATCAGCATTACCACAACGACCGGCAGCTGGATTCTCTACGACTATGTTTCCTTTGAAGCGCCCGAAGGAACGGCGCTGTCAACGGATCCGCCAGCCACGTTTCATATAAGCGAACCGGTCGCCAAGCCATTGTTGAAGGAACAGGACGGCAAACTCTGGCAGGTAGTGCGCATCCCTGTTCGCTACTTCGGGAAACCCTGTAACGGCACGGTAATAATTGGTGATGGTGCAGAGCAGGCCGTGGAATTGTCGAAAAGTGTGCAGGCAGTGGAAGTGTTGGCGCCCGCTGTGGAACAGGACACGGAAGTGCAGGTGACCCTTCATGCGGGTGACCTGTCGGCGCAGGCAACGGCGTTGCTGCAACCGGTACGCCAGTTCACAGTCTACCTCATGCCCCACACCCACCTGGATATCGGCTACACGCATCTGCAAAGCGATGTGGAAGCCATGCAGTGGCAGCATATTGATACAGCGCTGGGTCTCATCGAAAAAACAAAGGACTACCCGGACGGTTCCCGCTTCAAGTGGCTGCCGGAAGGATTGTGGGCGGTAGACAGTTATCTGCAGCGCGCCACACCGGAAAAGCGCGAAGCCTTTTTGAACGCGGTGAACGCGGGTTCCATAGGCCTGGACGCGCTGTATGGCAACGAACTGACCGCGCTGTGCCGTCCCGAGGAACTGGTGGAACTTACCGGGTATGCGCGCAGGCTGACGCGGGAGACGGGCGTGACCATAGACACCGCCATGATCTCCGATGTGCCGGGCTATACCTGGGGACTGATCCCGGTGCTGGCGCAAAGCGGCGTGAAGTATATGTCCATCGGACCGAATGCGGGACATCGCATCGGGTTCACCCTGAAAGCCTGGGGCGACAAACCCTTCTACTGGGTGTCGCCTTCGGGACAGGAAGAAGTGCTCTGCTGGATGGTGGGTAAGGCCTATTCCTGGTTCCACTCCGGAAAAATGACGGACGGCTGGCGGATTGTGGACTACCTCTCCGAGTTGGACGCGGCGGACTTCCCCTATGATATTGTTCATGTGCGGTACAACATTGGCGGAGACAACGGCCCGCCTGATCCGGACCTTCCGGATGTGGTTCGCGCCTGGAATGCCGAGTATGCGTGGCCGAAACTGGTGCTGGCGACGCCCCGCGAAGCCTTTGAAACCTTTGAACAACGGTACGGCGAGCAGGTGCCCCGGGTGACCGGTGATTTCACACCTTACTGGGAAGATGGCGCTGCTTCGTCCGCACTGGAAACGGCCATCAACCGGGAAGCGGCGGAACGCATTGTGCAGGCACAGACCCTGTGGAGCATGTTGCGTCCCGACGCCTATCCGGCAGCAGAGTTTCAGGCGGCATGGCGCGAGGTCATCCTGTACGATGAACATACCTGGGGCGCGCACAACAGCATCAGTGCACCGGAAAGTGATTTTGCTTTGGGGCAATGGGCCATCAAACAGGCCTTCGCCCTGGAAGCAGACAAGCAATCCCGTGCGTTGCTGGCTCGTGCGACCGCGCC
>CAZBNU010000093.1:8474-14520 GCA_964493075.1 uncultured Nitrospirales bacterium
TTGGTGTCCGTGGAAATTGACCCGGCAACAGGCGCGATCAGCAGTCTGCAGGCAGCAAACGTGGAGACGAATATGGCGGGCAACCCCGGCCTGAACGATTACCTGTATGTGGCTGGTCGCAAACCCGACGCGCCACAACGCAACGGCGCACCCCGGATTTCTGTGAAGGAATCGGGGCCGCTGGTGGCATCGCTGCTCATTGAGTCCGATGCGCCGGGCTGCAACGCCCTGACCCGTGAAGTGCGCCTTGTGGCCGGGCTGGACCATGTGGAAATCGTGGATACGCTGGACAAGGAAAAGGTGTACGAGAAGGAGGCAGTGCATATTGCCTTCCCATTCAATGTGCCGGACGGTGTGGTACGCATGGACATCCCCTTTGCCGTGGCGCGTCCGGAAGAGGATCAGATGGCAGGCGCCTGCAAGAACTATTTCACCGTGCAACGATGGGTGGATGTGTCCAATGAAGACTTCGGCGTGACCTGGGCCACCATAGACACCCCGCTGGTGCAGGTGGGCGGCATCACCAACGATCCTACTGTGTACGGCTGGATTGAGACGCTTGAACCGTCCACAACACTCATCGCCTATGTGATGAACAACTACTGGGAGACGAACTACAAGGCGTCCCAGGAGGGGATCACTGTATTCCGGTATGCGCTGCGTCCGCACCGGGAAGGCTATGACGCCGTCGCCTCACAACGCTTTGGCGTTGACCAGAGCCAGCCGTTGATTGCTGTGGCGACAAACACCGCCAGCGACCTTCCGGAACCGGACATAAGCCTGACACCGGAAACGGTTATTGTTGTTGGGGTAAAACCGAGTGACGACGGCACGGCGGATATCGTGCGTTTGTTCAACACGGCGGCTCAGTCTTGTGAGGCGAAACTCTCCTGCACTAATCCGCAACCGCAAAGAATTGAAGTCAGCGGCCTGTCCGAACTGCCAGGAAGCAATCTGGACGGTGCGCTGCATTTTGAACCCTATGAAGTGAAGACGTTGCGGGTGGTTTATTGACGCTTTTGGCGGTTGTTCCAACAGGTTGTAGGACGGGTAGGATAAGTAGGACGGGTAGGGCGGTTGTTTTTTGGGATACTGTCCTACCCGTCCTACCCGTCCTACCTATCCTACAAAATTCTTCCTACCTCCCACTCAGTGCCACCGCCAGCGCATCCGTGATGAGTGGTTCCGCGCCGGGTTCCACCCAGCACCATGATTCTTCGTTGTAACCTTCAGTTGATGCGATTGCTGTGGGGATGTATCCGGGGGCGCATTCGCCGAAGCCTGCAACAACCACGGGCGCATCGGGGCTCATTCCCTGCGCGGTGATCTGGTACTGCACAAAGGATTCGCCGGGCATGACCAGAAATTTTGCCTTGCCGAAATCCACCACGGGCACGTCTATGGGCTGTCCTGCTTTCGCACGCTTACGGTAGCTGAGCGCCATGGCAGAAAGGTTGCGGGTAAAGGTTTTTACTGTTGTATCGGCAAGTGTTGTCCGGGCGTCCGCTTCTGAGTAACCGCCAAAACTTTTCACCACAAAATGAAGTGACGCTACGCGGAACGCGACCTCTTCAATGGGATAACGCTCTGTGTTTTCCCATGCCTTCACCATGCCACGGTGGAGTTTTGCTGCCAGCACGGGACGGTTCGCCGGATCACCATCGTTGAACTTTCCAGCCGTGGTGTCGCCGCTGCACCCGGTGTAATACATCTGGAATACTTCCGGGGTATCGGCCTGACGCAGGGCGCGCGCCATGCCCACAAAATCGGCGGATACGCCACCCTTGCCATAATAACTCATGGGATGTGTGGAGTAGGCGCTTATGGCCGCTACGGGCGTGTCGCCATCCCAGAAACTGAGTGTTTTCAAATAGGGATCAATGATGCCTTCTGACAATGCGCGCAATGCAGGATCAGTAGTGGCGCTGCCACGTCCATAACTGACGGTGCCGTCAGGCAACACCACACGTCGGTTGGAAGTAATGCATTCCACCTGTGCCATGCCGATGCCATAATGGGTCACGGAACGGGGTGTTTTCAAAGATTCCTGCATCGCCGCAACAACACGGTCAACGCACTGTTTTGCGAAGTCTACATCACAAAGCACTTTTTCCAAACCAACCGTATCCAGTAACCGTTGCGCTTCGTAGTCCACCACGGGCGCGTCATGCTGATGCACACTGGCAACCAGCACCCGTTCCCGCGAAGTGGCTGCCCCTTTTGCAAGTGCGCTGCGCCAGTGATCATAAGCATCATTCCGTATTTCACACCAGTCCACCGCCACAAAAACAATAGGCTCCCCGGCTCCCAAAAACACGATACCGTGGGCAAACAGGGGGTCCACAATTTCACCGGCTGGTGCAACGCCGCCGCCCATGCACGCATGACCCAAGGGAATGGTGATATCTTCACGAAAAGTCGCGACCTTGTATGCTGATGCCTCGCCAGCAAGGAACAAGAGTGCCACAAACATACATAGAGAGACGTTTATGTTAACAAATTGTCCATACTTCATACTGCAATGTGCCTTCAAGGAGAAATCTTCCTTGCGGAAAACAATTAGCCGCCAGTTTCAATATGTGTTGTATCGGCAGGGAGTATTGTGGTTTTCTTCTTCCACGCGCCCCGGATTCGCGCAAAGAGGAAGCCGCCGATGGCCAAGGCAAAAACAATGACCAGAAGGGCTTGGGAAGCGTTCTTGTTCCAGTCGTTCAGCGAATCATAAAACCAGACCCATGCGCCGACGGCAACAATGTTTCCCAGGGTTACGGAGACTATGGTGGCAATAACCGGAAGTCCGATGAGATAGCCGACGATGGAACCGACCAGAACGCCCGTGCTCCAGAAGGGGAATATAACAAAGACCATCAGCCCTGGAATGCCATACCGTGCCACCCGCGTCTTGTATTTGAGCGCCACATGGTGTAAGCTGTCCAGGTAGCCGCCAATGTAGGGTACTCGTGTGAGGTGTTTATAATTCCTTACAAACAAGGGGTACACATACAGCATGATGAACAGGTCCGCAACCACCGCCTGGTAGAACAGGAAGAACAAGCCAAACCCCTGGTTCAGTCCCGCACCAATTGCGGCAGCCCTGCCGAAAAAGATGGTAAGCAGGATGATTTCCCAAGTATGCTGATACGGTTCGCCCTTAAAGAGAAACATAACCGCCCAGACAACCAGCATGGTTGCCAATAACAGGTGTCCCAAGTTCAGCAACGTGCGCAGCATCAGCGGTGTCGGCTCATTGGGGTTATGGGGTTCGGGAACAATACTCATGGCGCTATTATCCCACGAACCACATACGCTTTAGAAATTATATACCCTTTGTTTATCCTGCTGGCGCGCCGACTTCCTTTTCATCGGGCAGCGCCGTTTCATCTTCTTCCACATCGAAGGGCACTTCCTGTTGTTCGGGCAGCGGCGGCAAGGGCAATTCACATTTGCCGCCGTCGCAGTACATATCCTGTACTTCGTCGGTATTGATATGCTGGAAATTGACCGGCTTCAGTTTGCTCACGGCATATTCATATACGTCCTTGCTGATCTCCTGATACGGTGCCTGTTCGTATTTATGCTCTGTGAGGGGCAAAAAACTGATTGATTTCAGGCGTGTTTCATACATTTCCAAGATGTGGGGAATATCCTGCGCCTCCTCCGGTTTGAAGGTGATGGTGGCGCTGACCTGGTTGTCCGCCCAGTAATACTGCATCTGTGCCACATTTTCCACCTGCTCCCACACCGACACATCGGTCTTGTTACGCAGGAAAAAAGTTTCCTTCACCGGAAAATAGGCGATGAGTGTATTGTCGCTATTCACCGAATTTTCAAGACGGTAACCCGCATCGCGAATAGGCTCAATAAGCGGACTGGTTTTGTCCAGACGGATAGTGCGCCAATAAAACTGGCTATGGGGGTAATGAATACCCGGCGTAACGCCCGGCAACAGCGACACGGTGCCGCTGGGTTTAACGCTGGTCTTTTTGATGCTCTCCGGCACGCACAACCACTGCGAATAGAGTCGGTCCAGTTTGCCGATATACTTGTAGCCCTCGTCACACCAGACAAAGTGCGCCCGACGGCCATGGCGCGCAAAACTTTCCACGATGCCAGACTGCGACAGGCCAATACGCCGGTTGCGCAGCATGATCGCATTGGTACGTTCATTGTGGGTGGGGATCAGCGTAACTGTTTTGGCGTAAAGATAGGCGAACTTCAGGGTTCGCAGGTATTCTTCGAGACTTTCATGGCGCGACGGGAATGTCTCAACGAGGTTGCAAATCTCGTATGATTCCAGACTCTGCTCGGCACAGGGATTGGTGCCCGCCACTTTTGCGTCCAGATGGTTGGCACCGTCTTTGAGTCGGCCATAGGCACGGGCATTTTCAAGCCAGAAATACCCTGGCTCACCGTTCATTGCCGTCTGCTGACCGGCGCGCATGTAATCCATGCCTTCTTTGGCAATGACGCTGTTATTAGAGGCCCAACGCCAGGCGTTCATTTTTTCGGGATGCTTCTTATGGTCCTTCAGCTGCAGGTATTCCTCATCGTCCGGTTCACCCAAGGCCAGTTCCGCTGTGCGCCGGACGCCACCTGACACCACACATTTGCCAATCACATTCATGAGGTCGGTAATGTCCGACGAAGAAATGGTATGTCCGTCACGAGGTGCGAGAATTTTATCAATGTTATCTATGCATTCCATAAGGGGGCCCGGACCCGGTGCAATACCGCCGAAGGTTTTTATGGGCGCGCCCAAGGGCCGTATTTTGGCGTAATCCACCTGTACCGGACGTTTTCCCCTTCCAATGTACGCATTTAGAATAGTGCGCACCAGGTCGGTCCACCCTTCCTTTGAATCCTCCACGACATGGGTATATTCACCAATCTGGGGCTTACGTATGGTTACCAGCCCCGCGCCCTTAGTGTCAAAGGCCACCCCCGTACCCAGCATGGACATGTCCATAAGGAAGCAGAACGGTTCCGCGAAGTCGGTGTCCAGTTCGTCCGTGGAAACAAAGGCACAGTTGTTTAGCGGTGCGCTGCCTCTGGTGTAAATGTAGTCCGTACCCATCATCCACAAGCCGCGGCCCGGCGGCAGGAATTTGAAGTCCCACATAAGCCGGAACATTTCCTGGGCGGATCGCTGCGCTTTTTCAGGTTTCCACGGTAATTTCAGGCTCTGGCAATGATTCCATTGAATAGTGTAGCAACCCTCAACCACGCGCCGGATGGTCTCCCAGTACTCTTCCGTGCGTCCATGGGGATCGTCGGCCACCACGCGAGCGTAGGTACGTTTGTAGGTAATGTAGCCCAGCGGCCCCCATTCGGGCTGCCGGTGTTTGAATTGTTCCAGAAAACGATCTTCCAGTTTGAACCGTTCACGCACAACGAACATGACACATACTCCCTTCTTAAAAGCAAAATCCATATACCAAAAACCGGCGGGAACGCCGGATATCTTTACTTACACTTTCCCGTGCGGGGTCTTAATCCACGGCAACCCGTCCACCATTTCTTCTTCGTAGTCGGCGAACAGGTTGGGATACCGCTCTTTCACCAAGTGATACACTTGCCCGAACAACAGCCGGATTTCCTCTTCGGCATGGGGGTCGGTGCGCATTTCAATGACATGGCGCAAGGTACGGAAGTTGCACGACCAGCCGATGGTGGTGGCTACGCCTATGGGCGCCATGCGCCTGAATGCTGACGTCAGTTTCTTCTTTTCAGAAAAATCTTTGGCGTCGTCTATCTCGTAGAGCCGTGCCAGATCGTTCTGAATGGCTTCCAACTGCTCGAAGGTGCGCGCAAAAATTTCCATGCCTGCCTCGCTCTCACGGATGTGAAGCGGCACATACGCTGAAAGCGCGTCCAGACGGACAAAGCGCAACGACTCCTGCGAGATAGCCGTTCCCGTGCGATGACGCACAAGTTCATGGGTGACCACACGGCTCACATCGGCGAAAATAAAATTCAATGAACCATGCTCCAAAACGCTTCCGTGCCCCACATTCAATATATTAGCAAGATAGGGTGCGTTCCCCTC
>CAZBNU010000094.1:0-6654 GCA_964493075.1 uncultured Nitrospirales bacterium
TGAAAACGGAAAAGATCCAAAAACTCCTGCTGCCCTGATCGAGAAGGGGTGGAGTTCTGAAGACACTCTGAAATTCCCTGGCGAAATATGATTGACATGCGAAATAGACTCATCCACGCTTATTTTGACACAAATATCAATATAATCTGGGAAACAGTCCAAAAATCATTGCCGCCAGTTCTTGAATTACTGCAAGATTTACTGAACAAAGAGACTCCCCAGTAATGACTATTTTTCAGAGAAAAGTGCAATATAAAAAGTAATACAGAGGGGGACATAATGTCTACCACATCGCGATTGTTACACTCCATGACAGTTACCGTCCTGTTTTGTATCGCCATTCTCTTGCCCGCAAGTGTTCTGGCTGATGACGAACTTGATGCAGGGCTTACAGCATCCGATGATACTCTGAATCTTGCCTATCAGGAATTGCTTCAACGGCTGTCTGCAAATCAACAGGAACTATTGCGCGAAGCGCAGCGGCACTGGATAGCATTTCGAGACTTGGAATTAGAAACGGCTACTGCCGCATGTGAGGACAAAGAACAGGTGGAGCATGCCCGAATTGAGGCTAACATACAATTACGCGACGAGCGCACCAAACACCTGAAATCCTACCTCGCAATTGAAAACATTCCCGATGATATTCCCGAACGGGATATTGTAATGGTAGATTCTGTCGGAGAACTGCTGGATTCCATACAGCCGGGACGTACTATTATTCTGTTACCCGGAGATTATTGTTTTGGAGAAGTGCAATCTGGTCACGATGATGTCCTGAACTGCCTTGAGGACTCGCTTTGTTTTAAGAACCTGGAAAACTTGTCCATTGTCGGGATCAGTCCGGCAGAAGTGGCCTTTTCCACAGCACCTGCATTACCCAATGGGATTATATTCCAGAACTGCCATAACCTTACCCTCCAAAACATTTCCTTCGGCAAAAAGGAGAATGACCCGGAAAACCCACATTACCGCTTTCAGAATTGCAGTAAAATCAAGATTGACAACTGTAAATTTGAAGAAACGGATAAGGCAGTCGCAGCAAATAACTGTTCAGAAATATGCTGGCATCGTTGCGTCTTTCTTGGATGCAACTCTATCATTGCTGCAATAACAGATTCACAAGATGTCTCCTTTACCAATACGGTATTCAAGGACAATCCCGGTCGTTTTGTTTTCGACAACAGCGCCGTCACAATAAAAGATGGACGCTTTTTCAACAAGATTGCAAAGCCGCTTTTTGAACTGGATGAAACAACCTCGGTTGCTGTTGACACTACACTGCTCCCAGTATTGGACGTTGCGTTACTAGCCAATAAGCCCGAACTCCTGCACCTGAATGTCTGTCTGGACGACGAGGCACCATGGGTGGCTAAAGAAGAGACAAACATCATTGAAGAGGGTACCGATATTTTCAACCACTGGGAAAGTCTGAGGAAAACCGAGTATTATGAAGTAGACCCATATCTTAGTATCAATACTGTCGCAGTAACCACCCAAGAAGGAATAGATGCGGGAGGCACTGGCGGTATCCATGTTGACCTTTACAGAATTACATCCAGGAAAATGGTAAGTCTAGGTGGTCTGTTTGGATATTTCAGTGGCTTGACAGATATAAGATCAAAGGTTGTAATGCGGTCAATTCCGAAGGGAGGATATGGTATTTATGGATATGACGACTATGTACTCAAGGATCGCACGCAACCACAAGACTGGTTCGAATTTACTCCTTACTGTTGGGATTTACTTTATCATGCACAGCAGGAAGAAAGATTAAGCGATAAACGCCTAAACTTACTTTATACTTATGGGCGGAGCCATGTTAATGAGAACATCTTCGCTACTTTGAAAAAGACTCAACGTGCTTGGTTGCAATATCGGGATACTGAAACTCAGTTTGTAGGAAGTTTGTATTCAGAACCTATAGAGACAGTTACCAAACGTTTAAGCATAGTTAACTTATTGAGTCAAGAACGCAGCAATCAGTTGAGCCGAACAATTCATAACCCAAATATTCCAAAGTCTATTGATCAACAGGAGGTTGTCACCATTTCCTCATACTCTGATTTAGTCAGGGCTATTGGATCAAACAAACATATTTTAATGCAGCCAGGAGAATATGAAGTAAATGGGCATTGGTTGGAAATAAAAGATATCCACAATATGACCATAGCAGGTACAGTTCCCGGAGACATAGTCGTGCTTGCAAGTCGTTCTGAAAATCCAGCCTTAGTTTTTAGAGATTGCACAAATATTCTTCTGAAAAACATTACCGCCGGGCATGAACCACCGGGATTTGGTTTTTGCAGTGGTGCCGTAGTAGAACTTTATGACTGTGAAAACATCTGTTTAGAAGGTTGTGACCTCTACGGATGTGGTTTGATCGGCCTGGAATCTGTTAATGTCAATCGTCTTGCCTTTGTAGATACATTACTACGTGACTGTACAGCCGCGGGGTTTATTTCCAGTAACACTTTCAATGTTTCCTTTACGCGAACTCAATTCCTTCGTAATGGTGGTGGAGCGGCGTTAATCCATAATACTGCAAATACAAACGCAACCTTTTTTGACTGTCTCTTTTTTGAGAATTTTACAGCAATAGGAAAATCAAATGCTGGTAAATATGGTGAAATTCTTCACATATCAAAACAAGGCTGTGGATCAGGGACAGCATGTTCAGAAACGTCTCAAACAACTTCTACCTCGACATCAGAACAAAGCGGCATCCAAGTCATGTATTATGGTCCTACTCCTACAATGCCACAGCCAGTTGCTCCATTGACAAGTGGCCAACGTTCCAGTAAAAGCACTGAAAATGCAACGCCACCATTTCTTACCGCCTGCATCTTTGTTGTAAGTTCTCCAGAAGCGGAACAAGAACACGCTGATTTCGAGGCCGTTGATTGTATCTACGAACAGAGCACCTCATCCCTGCCTACCGAAAAGTCAATCCCAGCAGTAGACACAAAATTTTTTATTAAGTAATAAATACAACACACTGAATATCGGTCGGTGTAAACATTGTATCAATCCGATGAATTTCTATCCCGCTCATCCAGTATATCGAGGCGTACCATAATTTCGTGCTCTTTTCCCCTGTCTTTCGGGTGATAAAACTCACCACGGGGAACCCCGTAATCTTGGGTCACATAATCGCCTTCGTAGTCGTGGGCATACAGGTAGCCTTCGCCACGTCCCATCTTTTGAGCGCCGGGATAGGAAGTATCCTGTAAGTGTTTTGGAACGGGGGTGCTTTTTTCTTCGCGTACTTTTGCCAGCGCGGCGTCTATGGCGAGGTAGGAAGCATTGCTTTTGGGAGCGCAGGCTACATGAATGGCGGCTTGTGCCAGAATGATACGCGCTTCGGGGAAGCCTACAAACTCCGATGCCTGGAAGGCGGCGTTCGCTACGACCAGCGCCATAGGGTCGGCATTGCCCACTTCTTCCGAAGCGGCAATGCAGATGCGCCGCGCAATAAACCGGGGCGGCTCCCCTGCTTCTATCATGCGCGCCATCCAGTACATAGCAGCGTCGGGGTTGCTGCCGCGCATACTCTTGATGAACGCCGAAGCGGCGTCGAAATGGGCATCGCCCGCGCCATCGTAGTGGAGCATCTTCCGTTGTATGGATTCCTCCGCAACCTCCCGCGTAACACGAATCGCATTGTTTTCCGCAGGTGTTGTCAGCAGAGCGATTTCGAGGGCGTTCATGGCACGGCGTCCGTCCCCATCGGCGAACCGCGCGATATGGGCCAGGGCATCGTCATCGGCGATAATGTCCGTTCCTTCAAAACCGCGTCGTGGGTGAACCAGCGCCCGGCGCAGCAGTTCAACGACATGTTCGTCTTCAAGAGGTTTGTATTCGAATATCTGGGAACGGGACAGCAGCGGCGCAACCACAGAAAAGTAGGGGTTCTCCGTCGTGGCGCCGATCATGATGATCCTGCCGTTCTCCACATGGGGCAGCAGGGCATCCTGCTGGGCGCGGTTGAACCGGTGTATTTCGTCTATGAATACGATGGTGGGACGCTGCGTCGTGGCGAAACGTTCGTCCGCCTTCTGAATCACCTTGCGAATATCGCTGACACCGGACAGCACGGCATTGAGCGGTTCAAACCCTGCACGGGTCTGCATGGCAATAACCCTCGCCAGCGCGGTCTTGCCGCATCCGGGCGGTCCATAGAGAATGAGCGAGGTGACCCGGTCCGCCTCGATGGCGCGGCGCAGTATCTTTCCTTTGCCAAGGATATGATCCTGCCCGATGATCTCATCAAGGGTGCGCGGCGCGACACGCCGCGCCAGGGGCTGATCCTGCCGGGGCGTCGTTATACTTGAACCGCTGTCTTTGAACATATCCTCTGTCATAATAGGCATTCTTCCATAATAATCGCTATCGGTATCGCTATCGGTATCACCATCGGTATCGAAATCCAAATCCTAATCGAAATCGAAATCGAAATCACTCTCCTTCACTCGCCCGCGGTATGCCCAGGACACAAACAACAAAACACAACGGACTCACAATCACCCACCACCACGGCCATGCGATAGCGATTCCCGTCCACTTGGTAATCATATACGGTTGCAATACCAGTACGGCGATCATGCCTATACCTAGCGCGGCATAAACGCTCCAGGCATTGCCACGACGTGTAAACAACGCGGCACAAAACACGCCCAACAGCGGCGCTAACGCAAAGGCCATCACGCCCAGGGCGAAGTTGATCAATTGGTCGCCGCCATGTTCCTGCATGAAAATAGCAAGCACGGCAAATCCGGTGAGTAACGTCCCCATAATGCCCACGGCAAGACGTGATCCCGTTAGGTCCGGCATATCGCCTTCATCGTTGGGTACGGTACCCTGTCGCCACGATTTCCAGGGGGCATACACGTCTGCCACAAGACAACTGGCCATAGCATTGATAGCAGAGTCAAAGGTGCTCATGGCGGCGGCAATGAGTCCCGCCATAGTCAAGCCCCGTATCCCCACCGGCATGTGATGCAACACGAACTGGGGGAATACCTGCCGCGAATCGGTAACCACATCCTGCGGCAGTGCCGCCCCCATGAGTTCAGGGCGTTGATAAAAGACAAACAACAACATGCCAATCACCATAAAGAGGCATATCACCGGGATACCGACAACGATGGAACTGATGAGCGCCATGCCGCCTTGGAAGGGGGAACGTGCCGTCATCACCCGCTGCTGCATGTCCTGATCCACACCGTGGGTGGACACGCCCACCACAATCATGGCGAAAACACCGGTCCATATCGTGTAGGCCTTATCCAGGGCGAAACTGGTATCCACCAGTTGCAGTTTGTTCACACCGTCGGCGTCCTTTAATGCGGCAAGAATCTGCCCAAAGGGCACAGGAATGGCACGCAGCAACAGAAATACGGCACACAACGCAGCGATGACCATCACTGTTATTTGCAAGACATCAGTCCAGATAACAGCGCGAATGCCGCCAAATATGGTGTAGGCTGTACCGATAATGCCCAACAGTACCACGGCAAGGATCAACGTGTAAGTGCTCATCTCTCCGTACAGCATCAGGGCAAATCCAATACCCGCCATGAACAAACGCGCCCCGGAGGATAGCAGCCGTCCGAAGAGAAACATAACGCCTGCCGCACTCCTTGCCCCGTTTCCGTATCGCTGGCCAAGGTAACCGTAAATAGTCACTGTACCCGCACGATAAATGGGCGGTATAAACAGAAAGGCGATAACAAAGGCGGCGATAACGCTCCCCACGTTCGTAATGAGATAGGTCAGGTTCCCGTCAAAGGCCATTTGCGGCACACCGATAAACGTGGCAGCGCTCAATGCGGTTGCCAGCACGGACAGGGACACTGCCCACGCAGGCATGGAACGCCCCGCCAGAAAAAAATAGCGGGTGTCCGTCTGTTTACGCGACACCACAGCGCCGATCAACAGCACCACAACCATATACACGACGACGACCGTCCAGTCTATGAAACCAAAGCCTTGATGCAACAGTTTTCCTCCTTAATCTTCCTGTTTCTTGAGTTCCGCAAGGCAGATATCCGGTTTGTTCGTGATGATGGCATCTGCACCACAACGCAGACATGCCGCAATGTCTTCCGGCTCGTCCACCACCCACACGGCACAGGTCGCGCCCATTTCATGAAAGGCGGCAACACGCTCTGGCGTCATGGACTCCTTGTTAAAATTGAACCCGGCCACGCCGATGCGCCTGCCGTATTCCACATAATGCCGCCAAATATTGGGCGGTTCCGGCAGATCCATGCCCAGAAACTCGAATTGTAAATCAGGCGCTTCGTGTCGGAACACCGTGGCAATAATCGGCGAAAACGACTGCGCCACAATACGGCATCTGTCGTTGTGAGCGCGAATTGCGTTGATAACCACACGCGCCGTAACGACACTATCCGCACTCAGCCGGTAGGCTGCTTCCATCAAGCGCCACCAGTGACTGCCGGACACCGTCTGCACCTCTTCCACCACCTCGAGCATATTTGGAATAAGCGGTGTTTCATCCACAGTACTTTTTATTTCCACGTAGACCCCGATGCGGGACGATGCGAGTTCGAAGGCCTCTTCCAGCGTGATAAGCCGCTCCCCGGAAAACTCCGGCGCGAACCAGCTGCCCACGTCCACCAGCCGCAG
>CAZBNU010000094.1:6754-8935 GCA_964493075.1 uncultured Nitrospirales bacterium
TACACTTCCCTGTAAACAACATCAGGCAACTATTTCACGACACCACCCCAGATACAATAACACGCTCTTCCCCACAGATGCATTCTATTTTGTTTCAAGTGCGCCATTTTCCACAGCCACCACACGGAATCCTACGTCGTATACTGGCTGCCAGGAATGATAAGCACGACGGGCAGCGGCATGGGCACGTTCGGGCAGATCGTACCAGGAACCGCCCCGCACCACCTTGCGCGTAGCACCCGACCCATCGGCATAGGCATCACAGGAGGTCAGCGTCCATTCGGCGGCATTGCCGTGCATGTCGAACAGTCCCCACGGGTTTGCGTTGTAACTGCCCACTGGCGCGGAAACACGGTGCTTGTCGTTCACGGTGCGCATGGCGGGTCGCCATGGTGCGATGGCGCCGGACGGCAGGTTCCAGGGCGGAAAGGTGTCCACAAAGGCCAGCGATTCATCGGCAAGATTCGCCACTGCAGCAAAGTCCGCATCCAAAGCGCCATACCACAGGGGCGATGTCGTACCGGCGCGACAAGCATATTCCCATTGCGCCTCCGTAGGTAATGAGAAGGTTTCCCCCGTCATCGCGGAAAGCCATTGGCAGAACGCAGTAGCCTCATTCCAGCGCACCCGTACTACAGGCTGGTCGGGATGATTTAGGGGATAGCCGCGCTCGGCCACACTGAACTGCAAAAAATCGCCGTGCTCCAGACGGCTGTCATGTTCGGGGTCGAAACAGGCATACTGGGCGTTGGTCACTTCAAACTTGCCCATCCAGAAGGGCGGTTCCGTCTCCGTGGCAGGAACCAGCACGAGTGACAGGGAGAGGTCATCGCCCAAGGGGACTTTTCGTTCAGGCAAGGGTTGTACCGTAACAGCAAAGGAGGTTGGACGGATTGGACGGATCGGTTTTGCTGGCGCGTTCACGGATGGGGACAGTCCACTGAGGACAGTCCCTTCAATTGCTTCGGGGTCTTCGTCGGTGCCCGGGGCGTATAACGCCGCCATTGCCTGTCTGCGGTCGCGTTGATGCATTACCTTTTCCTCACCGACGATTTCGTGCCAGGTTCCGTGGGCGGGTGCCCCCAGGTCTACCCACGTAATCAACCGGTCCCAGGCTTCACTGCTCAGATCAACATCGTAATGTCCCTGCCGCAGCAGCTGTACCAGATGGGTTGTATCCGCATGAAATTCATAGGGCGGCGGCAGGTGCATATCACTTTCCATGGTGGCGGTACGCACATAGCGGCGCAAAGCCAGATATGCCGGGGTGAAGGTGGTTCCGTTGCGGTAAGCGGCATCTCCGGCATCGGGATGCACCGGCGGCCTTTGTGTAAAATCTTCCGTAACTTCCTCCCTGCCATCATGACAGGACACACAATACGCATCCAGCACAGGCTGCACTTCGCGTATAAAGGAAAACCCGCGTGTCGGCCCGTACCATGATTTGATATCCGTGGGAGCACGCCGAGAGGCCAATGTAATATTCACTGGTGGTGTTGTATTCTGGGATTCATGACAACCTACACAAGAAAGGGTTTCACCCGGCATACCGGTCATCCAGCTGCGCATCAATTGAATTGCCTTGCCTTCGCCATCCAGCGGCTGGATGGAAACAGGCGTGTTGGCGGGCATACGGAAGAATGCGGAACCGTCAGGTTCCACCGGGGTGGTTCCCAACACCCGCTTGATATCCCAGGGGCCGTCCATACCCACGCGATTTATCTGGCCGCCCATGCCGTGATAGGCGAAATGGTAGGTGAACAACCGCAGGGCTTTTACGGTTCCTTTGGGAACACCTTCAAGGCCAGCGCCAGCGTAAATATCCGCAAGATATACAAGGCTGTCGTCCCGGTTCAGGTCAACTTTGGAAGGGATGACTGGCGGTACGGGCTGCGCCATCACCGGAACGGGTTCAAAAAGGGCGTACCGGTCGAGTTCCTTGATAAGGACAAGGTTATCGAACACATCAGCAAGATAAATACCCCACGGCGTTTTCGGTGACAACTTGGCGGACACCAGAAAATAGGTATCACTGAGCGGCCACGGATGCAGAAAACGCGGCCAACTTTCATCCACAAGGTTGTCCTTCAATACCGGTGCCACCACCTTGCCCCTGCCGGGAATGCGCTGGAGCACGCCCTCCGCCTCGCGGCGCCCTTTGGCCGTATCAAACAACACTAA
>CAZBNU010000094.1:9035-14321 GCA_964493075.1 uncultured Nitrospirales bacterium
GGCAGCACCGTGGGACACCAGTTATGATCCTGTTCAAACGTCAGCCTGCGTATATTCCCGGAATCTCGGTCGTACCGGTACAGATTAGTCACATGGGAGGAGCCGGTAACACAGGGCACACCAACAAATGGCGCACTGGAAGAGAATATGATATTGCCATCGGGCAGATAACATCCCTCGTAATTGTCCACATCCGGTTCTTCTATCAAGGTCAGGGGCACAGGCATCGGATTGTCAACAGACATTTCACAAATGCGCCAAGGACCCTCCGGATTAGACATGGACACCAACATCTGGCTCCCGTCAAAGTGCAGTTTCAAATCACCCACGAAGGCGCCCGATTCGGGGCGATAGAGTGTCGAAAGTTTTGGCCGTTTCCAAGGTGTTTCAAGCAGGGCGATTTCATTGTCGTAGCCCCCTCTTGGCAGACTCGAATTTCCCTCCCAGTTTTGGGGCAGCCCCAACTGGCGTTCACCGCGCTTGATTAGCAACAAACGGTCAAACTGCCGCAACAACGGATTGTCCAGCAAAGCGTCCCGTTGCAGTTTACGCAACCCATCAGCATCCTCCGCCTGGACACACTTTTCAAGGGTTTGCAGGTATGCAGGGCCACGAACATATTCGGCTGGAAACGCGGCGTACAAATCCTCAATGGCCAGTCGCAGTGCCCCTGCATCAGGCACAAGCGCGTCAGCGAACCCGTTGCCGCAAAGAAGCAGGGAAATCGCCGCCCACCGGCATACCCAGCGCCACCTTGTACTGTTCGCTACTACTGCATACTGCGTGTACATGATACTGCACTCCTGTGATGTTGTCCTGTTATGCCGTTTTCAATGGAAAAACAATACCATACTCCCCCCGTAAACCACCAAATTCCCTTGGCGCCTATTGTAAATTCGCGTGACGCTATGATATAGTTTTAATTGATTTGACATGGGATACTTACTGCAATAACACCGTCTTATTAACACTTTTCCGGGTATCCCGTGCCCCATTTATTCTCTGCACGACTTCGCCCTATTTCATTTGAATATGCATGATCAAGGAGCATTATCTGGCTATGACTGGATTTATTATTTCCGGCATTGTTATGTTGGCACTGGGCATTTTGCTGGGTGTTATTCTAGCGGTTGCTAACAAGAAGTTGCATGTTTTTGAAGATCCACGCATTGACACCGTGGAAGGCATGCTGCCGGGCGTCAATTGTGGCGCCTGCGGCTGCGCAGGTTGTCACGCCTTCGCAGAAGCACTGGTCGCCGGTGAGATGCCTCCCGGGCGTTGCTCTGTCAATTCATCGGACATGGCGAAAAAAATTGCGGAATTTTTAGGGGTTGATGCTGGCACGACAGAAAAGCGGGTAGCAAGATTGGCATGTGCTGGCGGGGACAATGTGGCGCGCCGTTTCGCGGACTACAGCGGACTGGACAGTTGCCGTGCAGCCATGCTGGTATCCGGCGGCGGGAAAACCTGCACCTGGGGCTGCCTCGGCTACGGCGATTGCGCCCGCGTCTGCCAATTCGACGCCATAGAAATGAATGAGAATCGTCTGCCGGTAGTGGATGAAATCAAATGCACCGCCTGCGGCAACTGCGTAACCGAATGCCCCAAGAACCTCTTTTCCATCCATCCGCTAGGCCACCATCTTTGGGTAGCATGCAACAACAAACTGCGCGGCAAGGGTGCAAAGGATGCCTGTGCTGTTGCCTGCATCGGCTGCGGGTTGTGCGCCAAAGACGCCCCCGGTCTTATCACCATGGAAAACAATCTACCCAAGGTGGACTATGATCAGAATGAGCTTGCTTCCGAAGCCGCCATACAACGTTGCCCCACAGGCGCTATCGTTTGGCTGGCAGAAAACGGCAAGATTGTGTATGGAGAAAAAGCGGTAGTTCCTGAAAGCAAGGAACCGCTTCCCATTGGATAATGTTATAGCGCTTATGCGCTCTTGATATGGAAAGTACCCACAACTCATGAATACCACAGCAAGTACATTCCCCCACGGTGTGCATCCGGCGGAATGTAAACACACTGCTGGCGCGGACGTCGAACGATTGCCCTGGCCGCCGGAAGTTACTGTGCTGCTTTCGCAGCACATCGGCGCACCAGCAAAGTCCCTTGTAAAGAAGGGGCAGGAGGTCATGCGCGGCGAGCCGGTGGCGGAGGCAGGCGGTTTTGTCTCTGTGCCCATGCACGCACCCGTCACCGGAAAAATCAAATCGGTAGAGCCCGCCCTGAATCCACGGGGTGAGATGGCCCCCGCCATTGTTATCGAATATGACCCTGCCAACAATCAGGAGGAAGTTCATGGTACCCCCTGTGATGCAGCCTCCCTGTCGCCCGATGAAATTGTGAATGCGGTCCAGAACGCGGGCATTGTCGGTCTGGGCGGCGCGGCATTTCCCACCCATGTGAAGATGAAGATTCCCGAAGGAAAAAGCGTGGATACTGTGGTGGTGAACGGCTGTGAATGCGAGCCTTACCTGACCACCGATTTTCGGGTGATGGTGGAACAATCCGAATGGATTATCGCAGGGGCGCGCCTGGCCATGAAGGCTACCGGCGCCAAGGAAGTCATTATTGCGGTTGAGAACAACAAGCCTGAAGCGTTGGACGCGATGATGAAAGTTGTCCCGAAAGGCGAACCTTTCTCTGTGCAAAGTCTTACGACCAAATATCCTCAGGGCGCGGAGAAAATGTTGAGCCGGGCGCTGCTCCACCGCGACGTGCCGTCGGGCGGCCTGCCCAGCGATGTGGGCGTTGCCTGTTTTAACGTGGCAACCCTCGCGCAGATGGGGCAGTTGGTACCGAAAGGACAGGGATTGATCGAGCGCGTGGTTACCGTATCCGGCGGTGGCGTATCCCGTCCGGGCAACTACATGATGCCGCTGGGCACATCGCTACGCTTTGTCCTGGAACATGCAGGAATGACGGAAAATACCTGCGCCGTCATTAACGGCGGTCCCATGATGGGTGCAACGATGCCTTGTCTGGATGTGCCGCTCACCAAAGGCACCACGGGACTTTTGGCCCTGACCAAAGACGAAATAAGGGATGGCAACACGCAAGTTTTCCCTTGCATAAAGTGCGCACGTTGCGTGGACGCCTGTCCCATTTTCCTGAACCCGTCCATACTCGGACTGCTGGCGCGCAAGGGACGGTACGAAGACATGGCAAAAGACTATAACCTGAACGACTGTTTCGAGTGTGGCTGCTGTTCTTACGTGTGCCCCTCGAACATTCCACTGGTTCACTTTTTCCGCGTGGCAAAGGCCATCAACCGGGAAAGGAGCGCCCCGAAATGAGCGATACCAATCAAGTATTGAGAATCAGCACCTCACCCCATATCAAGGCACGGGAAGACGTGCGCGATATCATGTTCAACGTTGCCATGGCACTTGTCCCCATCGCACTGTTCGCAATATGGTCCTTCGGCTTGAGCGCCCTGCTTTTGCTCGTCACGGCGACAACCGCCTGCATACTGACAGAACACCTCTCCTGCGTTATTGCAGGCAGGCCTTCATCGGTACGCGATTGGAGCGTGGTCATCACCGGCCTTATTTTGGGATTAACCCTGCCGCCGGGAACGCCCCTATGGATGGCGGCGCTTGGCGGGGTTTTCGGTGTTGCCATGGCAAAATCGCTCTTTGGCGGGCTTGGCTATAACTGCTTTAATCCCGCATTGGTGGGCCGTGCGTTTCTACAAATTGCCTTCCCGGTTGCCATCACCACCTGGACGCCGCCCATGCTGCCGGGCCGTTTCACCAGCTTGTTGCCATCCACGTTGACGTTTCCCTTCATGAAGATGGATGTTGATGCTGTCACGGCCTATATCAACGCCGGTATAGATGGCTGGTCAGGCGCCACGCCCCTTTCGATGTGGAAGTTTTCGGATACGCCCCAGTTCGAATCGAGTGTGCGCTTGTTTACCGGTATGATCCCCGGTTCCACGGGCGAAACAGCCTCCTGGCTCATCATCCTGTGCGGGCTATATTTAATTTATCGCAAAATGATGAACTGGCGCATCCCGGCAGGGATGTTACTGAGCGCGTTCCTGCTTAGCGGCGCATTCTGGTTAAGCGACCGCGCCGCCTATCCGAACCCGGTCTTCATGTTGTTCTCCGGCGGGCTTATGTTCGGTGCGCTGTTCATGGCGTCGGATATGGTGGCCTCGCCCATGACCTCGACCGGCGTATGGCTATACGGTGCGTTCATCGGCATTGTCACCATTGTCATCCGCATCCTTGGCGCATTGCCGGAGGGTGTTATGTTCGCCATCCTCCTGGGCAACGCGGTGTCCCCGCTGATTAACCAGATGACACAACCCCGCGTGTATGGCCTCGCCAAGAAAAGGAGGGCATAGCCATGACATCAACGACACAATCCATACCTTCTGCCCCAACGACAAGTAGTCTAAAGATGATTGGAACCTTGGGGTTTATTTCTCTGGTTTCAGGAATCCTGCTGGCACTGGTCTATCAGGGCACTCTGAATATCATCATAAGCAACAATGAAGCACGCACCGGTATGGCGGTACTGGATATTCTTCCTGGTGCAGTTAAGCAACAAGTCTTTGAAGTGTCCCGTACAGGCGAATATGGCGAAACTATCAACGAAAAAATCTACGCCGGATATGATATCAGCGGGAAGTTGGTGGGTGTGGCCTTACAGGCTTCCGACAACGGCGGCTACGGCGGCGAAATACGGCTTCTCTATGGCTATCTGCCTGCGGAAGAGAAAATTTCCGGCATGAAGGTGCTTCTTTCAAAAGAAACACCCGGACTTGGTGACCGCATCAAATCCGACACGGAATTCCACGCAAATTTTGACGGCATGGACGTGCCGTTGGACCATAATTCCATGATGCTGAAACGCCCGATTTCCTACGCCAAACCCGGGTCAGGAAAAGGTCCGGGAGACATCGAAGGCATTTCGGGGGCGACCATTTCCTCGAAAGCCGTGGCAAGGGCCATGAACACCAGCGCCAGCGCCCTTCTGCCGAAAGTACATGAGATGCTGGATGAATTGAAGAAAGGCGGCAAATGAGCACTCCGGAAA
Source organism: uncultured Nitrospirales bacterium (assembly GCA_964493075.1). Taxonomy (GTDB): domain Bacteria; phylum Hydrogenedentota; class Hydrogenedentia; order Hydrogenedentales; family CAITNO01; genus SLFT01. The sequence continues at coordinate 14,091 of CAZBNU010000094.1, forward strand.
AAACAACCCCCTCAATGGATGTGTTCCTGCGCGGTCTGTGGCAGGAAAATCCCGTGTTCGTCATGCTCCTCGGCATGTGCCCCACCCTCGCGGTAACGAACAAGGTGGTCAACTGCTTCGCCATGGGACTGTCCGCCATGTTCGTGCTCATTATGTCCAGCCTCATGGTATCCCTACTGCGCAACTTCATCCCGAAGCAGGTGCGCATTGCTTCGTACATCGTCATCATCG
>CAZBNU010000095.1:0-7237 GCA_964493075.1 uncultured Nitrospirales bacterium
CATCCAGCATGGCCAGGTAGTTGTCCAGCGGGATGTAGTTGGCGACGCTGTTGCCGGTACCGAGGCAGTAGCCGCCGTCGGGATGGCATATCTCCAGGGTTTCCCGGACGCGGGCGCGGGTTTCGGCTTCCGTGGCACGGCACAGGAAGTCCACATCAATGCCGCCAAGCAGGGCGATGTCTTTCCCGTATTTCTTCTTGGCTTCAGTTACAGGCTCAATGACATCTTCAAAGGAATGCTTGGCATCTATGCCCACATCATGAATCAGGTCCTCCATGATCAGGTCGAGTTTCCCGCAGGAGTGCAGCAGGTAGGGGCGTCCGGCGTCGTGGGCGATTTTCGCAAGCGCCTTATGTCCTGACAACACGAACTCGCGCATATCATCCGGGCTGGCAAGGGTGCCGCCTTTGAAACCCATGTCATCGCTACCCCAGAGCGCTTTGACACAACTAAATTGGGTTATCAGTTTCGCAACATAGGTGTCGCGCTCGTAGACTTTGTCATAGATGGCCTTCACAAGGTCGCGATTCTCGAAAATGGCTGTGCAAAAGGTAGTGTAGCCCATGAGCCATGTAATGTGTTCTGCAAAATGGCCGAACCCGCTACCTGCCACGATGCACATATTCTCGGGCAGGTTCTTCTCATACCATTCCAGCGCCTTGGTGGTGATGTTGGCAATTTCCGGCCAGGGATACTTCTCGAACTCCTCCCAGGTGGTGATAGGCCCCCGGTTCTCGTCCATGTACATGCGCCCGCTATCCCGTTTCATGTCCGACGCGGTGTCTTCCGCCTGGTGATAGGTAAAACTTAATACAACATTTTCCGCACCGCATCGTATAAAGTCATAGCCCAGAAAGGATTGAAGTGCAATCTGCCGCCGCATGGGATACGCAGGGTCTGCCGCGTCCAACTTGTCACACACACCGAAGCGGTTGCAGATAGACTCCTGCACTTCCGGATCGAGAAACAACTCAATGTGATGTACGCGATCGGGCTTTCCTGTACGCCGAATGCACGTGAGGAAATCCTCCCAATCAGGTTCAATAGCACGGGTAAAAGGCGCGTTCATGAAGAGTCCTCTCGCTTGTTGGGTGATTACTAACAAACCTTTTCAAGGTATACGGCATCCTGTTCGCCAAAATGCGCTGACGCCATAACAGCGGGACCAGCATGCACGTTCTCGTCAGGGCTGATGCCGCCAATCTTGACGTGGGCGCTACGGAGTCCTCCAAGCCACCAGCGGGTGTCGCAGATATAGGCAACATCCCCTTCATCAGCAGCCATACTGGCAACGGCCGATTCCGGCACCAGCACTTTCTCGGAATCGCCTAGTTCCGTATCGCAGGATACGCGGGTAAAGAAGGCCTCACCACGGCGACGGTTAATCTCGCCGCCTTTGAACAAACGCATGGCATCCAGTTGAGTTCCATTCACCAGCCCCAGCAGTTTCGAATACGGCTGTGGCTTGGTGATAAGCGCCACTATAATGCCGACAGAACCACTTGCGACCAGCCCAAAGAAGGCGCGGGTAAAGGAATAACTGTCCGGGCCCATGCCGAAGGAGAACCAGTGCAGCAGCCATCCGTCAAGAGGTTTGAAAAAGGTAAGCAAGACAAGCGCCCCGCCGCCAATCATGGTGGCAAGTACAGCAGGCATATTGAAACGCTTCCAGAATAGGCCCAGTAGAATAGCCACCACAATGGGCGGCGTCACTGCCGCCGTAAATTGGGCGTGTGCCGTGTAAATGGTGCCGCCGGACATGAGGGGCACCAGCGCCAGACCAATGGCGGCAGCGCATAAGCTTGAAATACGCGCCACCAGCAGGTAATGTTTGTCGTCTTTGTCCTTCGCGATATAGGGACGGTACATGTCATTCACGAAAATGGCGCTGACAGCGTTAATCAAGGTGTCTGCCGTGCTCATCAGCGCCGCCATCAGTGCCGCCAGCACAAAGCCAAAGACGCCGGGACTACACAGAAAACGGGCCGCACTCACAAAAGCACCCTGACTGGTGGTGTCTAACTCGCCGCGCACGCCCAGCGCATAGGCCACCCAGCCCCCGCCGCTGACCGCTATCGCCGCCAAAGGCGCAAGCAGCAGCAGCCATAGCGTGATCATTTTACGGGCGTCTTTCATGCCGCGCAACGCCAGGAAACGCATCATCATCCCCTGATTCATCAACAGGAACGCACCGTTGTTCGCAAGCCCGTCCTGCATGTAAATACCGATAAACGAAAACTTGTCCGGGCTGTTGTATTCCGAGAAGGCATAGCGATGGCCCTCTGGAAGCAACGCCCAGAAATCAATGAATCCGCCCACATGCAATACCCCGGCGAAGAACAGTCCCAACCCCGCCACAAGCAGGATAATGCCCTGCGCAAGATCAGTCATGATTACCGAGGTCTGGCCGCCGGCAAGCACATACAGGGTCACAAGCACACACGCCACGGCTGCGCCCGTAAATTCGTGCCAGCCCAGCACAGGATGCAGGGCGCGCCCAAGGGTGAGCAGGTTTACGCCCACATAGCCGATAAGATACAACTGGATAAAGGCGGTTGCTGTAATGCGTGCCGCTTTGCCAAAGCGCCGCTCAAAGTATTCGGGCACCGACTGGATACGCTGGTAATAAATAATCGGCAACCATACCAGCAACAGAATAGGCGCCCAGAACCAATCGTTCAGATAGGATTGGGTGCTGCTGATGCCGTATTGATACCCCACCTCACTGTACTTGATAAAACTGTAACTACCGACCAAAGTCGCCACTGCGGAAAATCCGATAAGCCACCATGCAAAACGCTGGCCACCGAAGAAGAAGTCTTTGGTAGTGGAAGCATAGCGTCCGAAATAAAGGCCGAACCCCACCACCAGAGTGAAGTAGGCGAGCATGATGGCGTAGTCGGCTGTTGTGCCTGCTGCTTGCGGGGTGGTCATGGCTGGGGTACCTCCGGCACGAAGGGAAGATAAAAGGTAAACAGGCAGGAGACAAGCAGAAAAGCGATATACCCCGCGACCAGCACATAAAGCGTGTTACGGTCGTCCGGATCGGTCCAATCGAGGTAGCCGCTTTTCAATCCGGCCCAGAGGCCGACGCTGCCCAGCACAGCGCCAATTCCAAATTGTATGAGGATGGGTAACCATCTTGATGAATCCATGAGGGAAATGCTCCACGTTTTGCCAGCCGTTATTTTATAGAATTAAGTTCAACGGCGCAAGTTTAATCGGCATAACCGTCGCATTTCACGCAGATGGACAAGGGGCGAGGTGTTCGGGTTAATCGTAGTCCCATGCCAGGCGCATACCGTGGCGATGGCCTCTCCAGCGGCGATGTTGGGCATTACAGTGTCCCTGAGATGATGAATCAACTGAATGGTGCGCAGCCCATCAAACCAGACATGAAATTGCCGCTGGCGTCCTTCAGTGGTGGGGTGGTTTGCCGAAATGTTTTCCCACGCCATTTTGAAATGCAGTTGCTTGAGGAATGCTTTCAACGCAAGGTGTATGTCCGCTGCGCCTTCAAGTATGGCCGCGCCAGGCTTCATGATATTGTCCGAAGCGAAAGCAAGCCATTGACGCAGTATGTCATAGCACTGCGGATGGAAGAGTAGGGCATGGGGCGTTGCGTCAAGTCGTGACGATGCTATGGTGCGTCCCGTACCAAAAGGGGTGCGATGGGAACCACGACCAGAGGGGTATACCAAAGCATCCGGGATGGCTTCAAGGGTTCCTGTTTTTGACAACTGCTGCATAAAATAAAAGTCTTCAGCGGCACACCGTCGGTTCATACCGCCAACGGATGCATAGGCGTGTGCGGTGCTGGACATGATGGAACCCAGCGCGGGGTAGGCGTAGGGCGATCCCGCATAGCGCATTCCGAGTTCATGGTAACGCATGTAGTTCTCATAGGCAACCATAACCCGGCCTTCGTGTGTGTCTTTTTGAACCGTAGGGTGCTGATACGAAGCATAGGCGCCCCAACGGGACCCAGCGCCGTAGAATCGGCTCAAAGCATCCAGGTAGCCGGGCGCGGGGGGCGAGTCTGCATCCAGATGGACAATGGGGGCTTCAAGGTTACCCGTTGCTGCAAGCAGGTGCAACCCATGATCCGCGCCAATCCTGCGGGCAAGCCCAACGCCCTCCTTCAAGGGAAGTTCCATACCAGCAGAAGAAGCATCCACCCAGGCAAGGGCAGGGGAAACGCAGGGAACGCATTCCTCCAAAGACCTAAGCGTGACAGCATTATCAGCAATATCTTCCGACGCGGTATTGGCGCGATTATTCACCACAACGATTACCTGAGTGTGCACAAGTGTTTCCGGTTGTGAAGCGGTCAATGCGTACAGGGTATCAAACAGCAAGGCATGCTCTGCCAGAGCGGGAATCACCACCACACACGAAACGTCATGCGCACATAAAGAACCCTGTAGCGGCCATTGCGCTGTCAGCGTGTTTTTCTTCAGATAATTTTCGACTGTGGCGTTCATTCTATCCGTTCTATAAGTCCGACGCTAAGCCTTTGCAGGGCACTTCTTTTCTTTCTCCTCATACCCGTGATAGAATCAGAATAACAGGAAGTGAGCCTGTTCGCAAACAAAGGCTTTTTTTTGCTAAAGAATACAGTAGAACCTGCATTATCAACTTATAGGATCGCAACCGTTATCAAAAACAAGACGTTGATTATAAGCGCGAAGAAAAAATGGGACTGTTCCCGTCGCAATTTCAAATATTGATGGCGGAAATAATGGGTGCTTGATTTCATGCAAGATCGTTTTCACGCAGTAAAGGCTCGGCGACGGAACTGTCCCGGATTTTTTCGGACGTGTGTGATAAAGCCGCAAAAAAGCGGGGACAGCCCTGGCGCATCAGGTCTAATATGTGATTTGCAGCAATTCTATGCGCCGAGGGCAGTCCCCATTTTTTGCTTATCATTCGTAGTTGTTTCAGGTTGTGAAGATAGACTGGGTTGCGGACAATGCCCGCGTTAGTTAAGACATTAGAAGGAGTTCAGAAATGAAATATTATATCTATGGCCTGGCGATAGCTGCACTGCTTGTTGCCGCCTGTTCTGGGCAGAAGGATACAGATCGGGACTATGCAGGGCCTGTTGTTTCTGACAAAGCAGACACAACCACGTCCTCAAATGCACTCCCTGAAAAACTACCGATTGACCCTGGCGATGTGGACAGCGGTATCCTTATCAACGGTATGCTTGCGCCGGAATCCCAATCGGATACGGTTACTGCGGAGTATATGGAAACGCAGCGGGACACCTTGTCCATGACCACCATCACCGTGCGGCCACCGTTTCCAGATGCTTTGTCTGTGATGTTCGTTATCGTGTCAACACGCGATTTTGTGGAACGTCCTGTGGTGATGCGCACACGCACCTACCGCGATGATGAAATAATCGGAGATGAGCAGGGTTATGTGCTGGGAAAGAATGCAAGGATACTCCCTGAAACTGATCCTGATGCTGCACCCCCCAGAATGTTTGTTGTCAACGTCCTGGAAGGCCTGACGGAAATTCCGGACACTATGTTGCTGCATGCGCGGGCCGACGCCTGGCTGATGCCTGTTGGTACCGACGAAACAACCCTCAATCCGCTGACGGATACCGCGCCGGATCGGGTGTCGCTCATGAGCAATCCTGTGCGTATCAACTTCATCAAAGAGGAGGCGGCTCCGTGAATATCGTTTGTATTGGGGCGCATCCTGACGACGCGGAGTTTTTTATGGGCGGTGTTATGACCTGTTTTGCCCGCGACGGCCATAACGTGCTCGCCGTGTCTCTCACCAATGGCGATATCGGGCATCACGAAATGGGCGGCGGCATACTGGCGAAGCGGCGTAGTGAAGAGTCATGGGCAGCGGCGCGTATTGGTGGGTACGAAAGCCTGACCCTTGACAACCACGACGGAGAATTGCAGCCGGACTTGCAGGTGAGGAAAGCGGTCACCCGCATCATACGCAATCATAATGCGGACATCGTGTTTACCCACCGTCCAAATGACTACCATCCTGATCACCGTTATACGTCGCAAGTGGTGCAGGACGCCGCATTTATGGTCACAGTGCCGCAATTCTGTCCCGACACCGAAGCGTTACGGCGCAACCCCCTGTTTATGTATCTCTTTGATCCCTTTACTTTCCCGGCCCCCTTTCGTGCAGACGTAGCGGTGTCTGTAGATGCTGTCATGGATGTAAAATGGAAGATGTTTGACGCCATGCCCTCCCAATTTTATGAGTGGTTGCCCTGGCTGGACGGCATCCTTGGCGAGGTGCCGCCTGTTGAAGATAAGGCGGCGCGCTTTGCCTGGCTGCAGGAGTATTACAAACCCTACCAGCAGATGTCTGCAAATCAATGCCGTGATGCGCTTCGTACTTGGTGCGGTGATGCCGCTCGTGGCGTTCAGTATGCCGAAGTATTTCAGGTCTGTGAATACGGCACACAACCAGACCCCGGTATGTTAAAACGCATGTTCACTTTTTCACAGAACGACATAGGAGCCTGAAACATGGGCAGAACACTTCTTATTATCGCCATGTGTATGTTTTCCCTTGTGGCGGCGGCGGCTTCCGATCAACCGGTAATCGTCAATACCGGCGAGGCGACGGTGCTTGTAAATCCGGGCACTGTGGAGTTCAAACTCATACGGCATTTCAGCGGCGACACCATGCAGAATGCCATGGAACAATGCAATGTGTTCATTGAAGCCGCTCCTCAGGCGATTCGCGGCGCGGAACTGCAGCCCACAGAACTGATTACATCCCCGCCGGTCATTCGTTCCCTGGCAGAGAAACAGGTGCTTGCAACTGTGGTAGTGCGCTTCAGTATGGCCGTGTTCAATACCGCAAAGACCGGGCCGGTACAATTTGCAGGTCTATGCGATAAAATGACCGCCATTGCCGAGACCATGAAGTGTACCCTTGCCACGCCGGAATTGTTGGCTGCCGACCCCGAAGAGGTGATGGCGGCGGCAGTTTCCCATGCCACTGAGAACGCCTATCCACCGGCGGAAGCCGTGGCTATTGCAGTAAAAACCGTTATCTATGCTGTGGACAAAGTGGAAGTACTCTCCATTGAGTGGGAACAACAACCGGAAGGATACGGCACTGAAGTGCCGCAAATCGGATGCAAAGCCACCGTACAGGTCACCTACGCACTCGCACCGCAGTCGTAGGGTTTAGGGTTTGGTCTTTTTCTTGTCCGTGTTGGTCCGTGTCCCGTCCGTGTCCC
>CAZBNU010000095.1:7337-11496 GCA_964493075.1 uncultured Nitrospirales bacterium
GTCCGTGTCCCGTCCGTGTCCCCCGCTTACACGGCTACATTCAGCGTTGCGTAGTGCATGATCTTTTCCTGGCTGGCTTCCTGGCGGTCAAGTTCGCCGGTAATGCGGCCTTCACGCATCACCAGCAGCCTGTCACACATGCCCAGTGCTTCGGGTAGTTCACTGGTGATCATCAGTATGGCGACGCCGTTGGCGGCGATGGTATTCATGAGCCGGTAAATTTCCACTTTGGCGCCAACATCCACCCCTCGCGTGGGTTCATCGAAAATCAACACTTTGGACTGGGTCAACAGCCATTTCGCCAGCACCACCTTCTGTTGCGTGCCGCCGCTGAGATTATGCACGATCTGTTCCACACCCGGCGTTTTGATTTGCAGTTCCTGCACGTACTTGCGCGCAATCGCCTTTTCCCGCGCAGGATTCAGGAAGGGGCCGGACAACGCTGCCTTCATGTCGGCCATAAGGATATTGTGGCGCACACTCATGCCCAGCACCAGTCCCTGGCCTTTGCGATCTTCCGTCAGCAGACCGATGCCGTGGGCGATGGCCTGCTTCGGCGTGCGCACACGCACGGGCGAACCATCCAGCAGCAATGTTCCAGAATCGGCAGGATCAGCGCCAAACAGGGCACGGGCCACCTCGGTGCGCCCAGACCCCACCAGCCCCGTCAGGCCGACAATTTCGCCGGCATGAAGGGAGAAGGAAATATCAGAGAAGGTCTGTTTACGGCAAAGGGTTTCCACGCGCAGGCGCTCTTCTCCAACGGCAACCTCCCGTGGCGGAAACTCGTCCTTCAGTTCCCGGCCCACCATCATACGGATAAGTTCTTCCCTGTCTACAGCACATACATCGCTGGTACCGATTCGCGCACCGTCGCGCATGACAGTGACGCGCCGTCCAATCTGAAAAATCTCTTCCAGGCGATGGGAAATGTAGATGATGCCCAGACCCTGCCGTGCCAGACGCTTGATGATGGCAAACAGGGCATTGAGTTCGTGGTCGCTGAGCGTGGCGGACGGTTCGTCCATTACCAGGATGCGTGCTTTTACTGACAACGCCTTGGCAATTTCCACCACCTGCTGTTGGGCGACGCTAAGCGTGCTGACCATGCGGCGCGGGTCAATATCGGTGTCAAGCATGGCCAGCGCATCACGGGCATCCTGGTAAAGGCGCGGCCAGTTGATTACGCCACGTCGGGTGGGAGGTCGTCCCAGAAAGATATTCTCGGCCACGGTCAGTTGCGGTGCAAGATTGAATTCCTGGTGAATCATGCTGATGCCCAGCCGCGACGCTTGTACAGGAGACGCATAGTGCGCTTCCACGCCCTCAATAAGGACAGTGCCTTCATCTTTTTGGATCGCGCCAGCCAGCACTTTCATCAGCGTGGATTTCCCCGCGCCGTTCTCGCCCACCAGGCAATGCACTTCTCCGGGGAGCAAGGCAAAACTGACCCGGTCCAGCGCCACCACCCCGGGGTAACGCTTGGTAATATCCCGCATCTCAAGAATGTATCCAGACATGACATGAATTCCGTTATGTTGAGGATTGGACCGATTAGACCGATCATTCCTTAACTTGATCCGTCCAATCATCTTTCTCCAACGCGGGCGTTGCCCACAACCCAGTTTAGCATCGTCATTGCGAGGTACGAAGCAATCTGATGTCACACAAGGACTATCCTGAAAAAGAGATTGCTTCGTGCCTCGCTATGACGGTACGAAAGTTCTTATTTGTGATCACAGTTTCGATCCTATAAGGCACTATCATAGCATCTTATTCATCAAAAAGCGTATCATGAACCCCCTATGGCAAAGCGAATTTTACACATAGACATGGATGCCTTCTTTGCGTCTGTGGAAGTGGCGCGCAACCCGGCGCTCAAAGGCAAACCTCTTATTGTGGGCGGTAATGCCGATGACGTGCGCAGTGTGGTCGCCAGCGCCTCCTATGAAGCCAGGAAATTCGGCATTCATTCCGCAATGCCCATTGCCCAGGCAAAGCGACTCTGTCCACACGGCATCTTTATGCGGTGCAGTCACGGCGTCTACGGGGACGTGTCGGAACGCATCCTAACCATTCTGGAAACGACGACGCCTGACGTACAGATGGCCTCCATTGATGAAGCCAACCTGGACATCACCGGTTCCATTCATCTCTTCGGGGACGAGTCGCGTTTGGCGCAGTATATCAAGGATACAATATTACAACAGGAACACATCACCTGTACGGTTGGCATTGCATCAAATAAGATGGTGGCGAAGATTGCTGCCAACGAATGCAAACCCGATGGTTGCCTTTCAATTGCGCCGGGGGAGGAGCGCGATTTCCTGGCGCCCTTGTCCGTGGGGAAACTGCCCGGCGTGGGGCCGCGTACCCGGGAGACGCTGGAAAACCTTGGCATCCTTACGGTAAAGCAATTGGCCGAGATATCGGACGCCATGCTGAAGCGTGTATTCGGGGAACAGGGCGCATTGTCGTTGCACCATGCCGCCCTCGGTTTGGGTAGTGATGCCGTCACCGCACGGGGTGCGCCAAAATCCATCAGCCGCGAAACCACCTTTATGGAAGACATCATGGACTGGAATCTTATCGAACCGGTTGTTTTCGGTCTGGCGGAATACTGTGCCCACACCTTGCGTGCAGAGGGGATGGAGGCACAACGCATTACACTGAAAACACGCTACAGCGATTTTCAGACCAAGACCTTTGCAAAGACACTGGAAGACCCCACCGCGCTTGACGTGGACATTATGGCAGCCTTGAAAGAACTGTTTCCAAAAGCAAAAGCGGTTCGGGCACGAGTGCGTCTGGTAGGGGTGAACCTCTCCCGCTTATCCTATAACCAGCATCAAATGCGTTTGTTTAACCGCGAACAAACCGAAAAATGGGAGCAGGTCTACAAAACAGTGGATGCCGTGCGCGGAAAACTCGGCTTTGATGCCGTCCACGTGGGCAAAGCCCTGAAAAAGAGCAAGGATACGCCAGAAAAAGAAAACAAAAAGACCCGCGACACCTGAATGCCGCGGGTCAAAACAACTACAAGCCTGTACTTGAAATATCTTACAGGGCTAATGCCATCACACCAAGGGTCTGGGCAACATGGCTGTTCGCAAGCGTATCACCCATCTCTTGATAACGCTGGAATTCCACATGGCCATCCATGAACAGTACATTGGATCCGCCCGGTACATGGTTGAACAGGGTAACGGCTACTGCTACATGGTCAAACATGATTGGCAGGGTGCTTTGCGCCATGGCGGAAGCACCGGGGTTGTTGATGTCGGTAATCATGAAGCGTTCCACACCTTCACGTAAGCGGTAAATTTTTCCACTTTCACCGTTGCCAACGCCAGGAGGAACGTCTACATCGCCATCAATAACTCTTGCGATACCCTGAGCATCTTCAGGTGAATCTACTGGGTAATAATTCAGGAAACCACCGGTAATGGCTTCGATCATGCGAATAAACTGCAGTGGGCCTAAATACGAACTTGCTTCAGCAGGAATCAAATCGTCTTCGCCGACCTGTTGCATAAGCATAATTATGGGCGTTATCGGTATAGCAGTATTTTCGTCATAGGCGTAACTGTCCATTGCCCAACCAACGTAGGTATAACTGGAATCCACAGTACTTGCCCACTTGGATGGGGGGTAGGTACGATCGAGACGTATATTACCGGCATCGTCAAGCATGTCAGCCTGATGTCTGCCCATTTCCGGATCGCTGGGGCAGAGCATAAGTTGTCCATCAGTCAGATATTCAGGAAAGATAGCGAAAAGACTGGGGCCCAAGTCGAAGGAAAGAACATTGTCACCAGGGGCATTATCGCGATAGGGAAACACACCCGCCTGTAATGGAGGGTATTTTTCACCAGGCGATTCGTTTGAGTACATCTTGAATACAAGTCCCCATTGCTTCAGGTTGTTCTGGCAGCTGGAACGGCGCGCTGCTTCACGGGCGCGGGCAAGGGCAGGCAGCAGAATCGCTGCCAGAATGCCGATGATGGCAATTACCACCAGCAGCTCAATCAGAGTAAATCCTTTACGTCCTTTGATCATTTGTTCATCTCCAAATTGTTAAGACTGAATAGTTATCGATTACGCCAATCGTAATCACTGAGACATTATACATGATTTTAGCAGAAAAGTAAAGAAAAAA
>CAZBNU010000095.1:11596-13997 GCA_964493075.1 uncultured Nitrospirales bacterium
AATTTCATCAGGGTTTGGTCTCTGAACGCACGAAGGTTCTGCAGCATCTCAAGATTGAACCCTTTGCGGAACAGGAAACAGCCGCTGGCTGCAGGTTCATAGGGTTCTGCACAAACGTAATCATTTGCAAGATGACAACCCACCTGCGGGAAGAAGGCATGGAAGGGGCCAAAGTTGTCAAAATTGTTGCTGGCATCCGTACAACTATGAAGGGTACCGTTGCTGAGTACACCGGCAAGGCGGAAATTGTTGCTGCGCACCAGCAGTGCCGATCCCGATGATCCCTGTTCGGTGACGCCATCACTCCACAACACTTCAATCTGTTGATCATACCGTATACTGCATGTCATGTTCATGCAGGTATCCGTGGAATCACTGGTGATGCGCCCACTGGAGGTTTTCATATCGGCACCCACAGGGTGATGTATATCCTGCACCGATGCGCCCTGCGCAGGTGGCTCGGAATCCCATCCCACCCAGGCACGTCCATAAGGCCCTACAGACACCTGTGTCTTTAACTGCAACAGCGCAGCGTCCAGAGAAAAACTGTGATCAATCAGGTCGGCACCCATGTTCCAGTCCAAATCATACAGGTCGGGAACGTTGCTGCCATCGGTATTTGGACTGCGGTAGTCCCAGTACACCTTGACGCCTTCGTACTTCACGCCATCACCGAAGCAGTGCCAGGCGCTGATGATATACGGGGTAGGCGCTCCAGCCGTGCGCTTTTCAGAGTTCAGCAGGGTGGTGGTGCACAAGCCTGTCCCGTTCGTGAAGGGCACCAGCAGTCTTCCCACAGCAGCGGATATTTCCTGTGCGGTCGCATTGGCTTCCTGCGCAATGGGGATATTGCAGGTTAGCGGTGTCAACTGCTGCTTTTCCACTATGGGCTTGTAGAAATGCGCCACATCAAGCACCGTTAACAGTGGTAACACGGAATCTTTGGATTCCAACGCCAAGACCACAGCATCGCCAATGGTAACCGGTAACCAGCAGTCTTCGGCATCAGCACGGTCGGTGGTATAAGGCCCGAAAGCGGCAGCGCCTTCGGCGTCCAAAACCCACAGGGCATCTCCGGAACGCAGCCCCATCAGATTTACACGCAGCCGCAACGCATACGCGCCGTGCGAACGAATGGAACCCAGATGTACCTGCCGGTTGGCTTCCTGGCGTCCTTCGCCAAAGAGGGAAGCCGCTTCCGCATTCAACCGGTGATGCACCGCTACCTGATGGGGGGGCGCTTCCTGAAGCAGTTGCTTGGTGGCGGTGTCATTGACATTAAAGGCCTCCACAACACGGGTGGGCATAGCAACATTCACCCATGCACGCACCGTATCCTCCGGCAGGGGATAGCGTTTGTCGTGCAACGCCTTGGCGGTAGCTTCCGGTTCGGGTTCCGGTTCCGGGGGCGCAATATAGAAGTGGTCTATGTGGTAACGCTGCCCATAGGCGAGCGAACTGTGGACTCCCATCACAACCAGGGTAAAAAGTAAGAAGGCCGTTAGTGTAAAACGCATTGGTGTGTTCCCATTCTTTGTTACAGACAAGCGCCCGGTAATTGTTTCCATACAGGACAAGGTATTATTATATGAATTATGAGTCAAGAAACCAAAAACACTATTGTCATTCTGGGACCCACCGCAAGCGGTAAGACCGCGCTTGCCGCCGGGCTGGCCGCCGTGCTGGACAGTGAAATCATGTCTGCTGACTCACGACAGGTCTACCGGGGACTGGACATTGGTTCCGGTAAAGACATTAAAGAATACTGTGTTGACGGGAAAAATATTCCCTATCACCTGATTGATATTGTTGACCTGTTCACGGAATTCAGCGTTTTTCATTATCAACAGGCCTTTTATGCGGCCTATGAGGGTATACTGTCGCGCAACAAATTACCGATAATAGCGGGGGGGACGGGCATGTATCTGGATGCCGTCCTGTGCGGGTATCGTCTCGTGCCCACGCCGGAGAACCCGGCACTTCGCGAAAAACTGGCAGCCCTGGATGACGACGCGCTGCGGTCCTATTTTTTGTCATTGCAAGATCACGCACATAACAAAACCGATATGGAAGACCGGAACCGACTGATACGTGCCATTGAGATCGCCGAATATGCCAAAGACCATCCCGCGCCGCCTGCACCAAAAATAAACGCCCTGGTTCTCGGGATTGCCTGTGAACCGGATGCCCTTCGGCAGCGTATCGCCAGACGGCTGAAACAGCGCATGGACGATGGGTTAATCGAGGAAGTGGAGTGCCTTCACGCGAAGGGGTACTCTTGGGAACGACTGGAATTGCTGGGACTGGAATACCGGTTTATTGCGGAATACCTGCAGGGGAAAATTAAAAGCAAAAACGACCTGTTCCAGCGCGCTCGGTGCCCAGCTTGCACGAATCCACC
>CAZBNU010000096.1:0-13956 GCA_964493075.1 uncultured Nitrospirales bacterium
ACTACAGGAGGTATAGTGAAGATACCCGCTTTTTTGAAGGACAAGCAAGTACAAGGATGGATCATCTGGTTTTCCATTTCTGCGTTGTTGGTAGGGCCCTGTATCCTCGGTGTTTACAAAATCACTTATGATACAGCCTCCACGTTAACACGCATTATCGTCGGCATATTTGCCGCCGCCATACTTTCCGGTTTGCTTACTTCATTAGGTAGCGAAGTGTGGTATCGTATACAATCGAGGAAGTATGAGGAGCGAAAAAAAATGGCGCGCAAGGAAAAGCGCAAAAAGAAGTAGTATCAGACACTGCCTGAACTGCTGCAAGGGGGCGCGGTGGACGGAACAGTGAACGTATACATCTGGATTTGTTTATGGCCATGTTCGAGGTATAGGCGACCTGCAGGTCTTCTGCGAAAGACATGGTCCACAGAAAATGTTGACGGCAGAGAATGACGAAGTGGCGTTATTGCTACGAACAGAGGGAAAGACTATGGCTGAGATTTGGGATGTTGCGGCACATGTGGAGAGCAATCCGGAAGACCACCCCCAGCGGTGGCGGCTGGCCAAAAAACTCTATGCGGCACATGAATATCGGCTTGCCCTTGAACATCTGAACGTGTTAAAAAATGAGTGGACCCCAAAATTAAATGTGCGACGTTATCTTGGCGCCACCTACTACCGCCTGGGACGTTATAGCGAGGCCATTGCCGAACTTGAAGACAGCATCAGAGAGTGGCCCGATGAGATTGGCATGCGCGAACAGCTCGCCTATGTGCTGAAAGCAGACAAACAATACGAGCCTGCGCTACTGGCGTGGAAAGAAGTGCAGCGGCTGCAGCCCGACCATGCCATCGCCAAAAAATCCATCCAGAGGCTGGACTATCTAATCAAGCACGGAGAGGAATCACAGGAAGCGGAGACAAAGGTTGATCTCGTTCTGAATGGTTCGGAGGATATCCCCACGCCGCCGCCCATGCCCGGCATGGAGTGCGCCAAATGCGGTGCCCAGAACAGCGAAGAATTCGGGGACTGCTGGCGGTGCGGCAATCCGTTGCCCCATGCCAGAAGCATTACGCAGCCCATCCTGTTCGACATGAACGAAAAATCCTTTTTCATTGAATCCAAACTCCTTGGAAGGCTTGGTGCAGGTGCTGCAATCATATTAGTCCTTTGCGCGCTTTTTCTCGGCATGCTCCTCCTGTCAAAGTACACCACAGAAAGTTCTTCAATTACCTCTCTGGCACAAATTTACGACCACGCTCTCGTGCCGTCAAGAATGGCAGCTGGCCTGGCCATGCTCCTTTTCTGGCCGCTGGTGCTGCGCTTCACCATACGGGCGCTCCGTATCAAGCCAAGGCCGAAGGCCATCCACGCCTATGTAGGCGGCATACTGCTTGGCGCACTAGCGCTGGTAATCATGCTAATACCCATGCCGGCGCTGCTGCTTGTGCCGGGGAATGCGGTCCTCTTGTTTATGGCGCTGGTTGTATGTGTGGTTGCCCTCGAATTCCGCATGGGCGCGGCTCTGGCGCTCTGGGCAATACATTTTGCGGTGATGTTCCTCGTTGGTTTTACCGCATTCTGGGCAACGGAGATGTACCAATACGGAAAGGCAGTGAACCCTGTTGCCGAAGTAAGCACCCTATGGAACTTTGCCAACATGCCCGGCAACACGGCAAATGCAAGTCCTCTGCGTCTACAGTCGGTGCAGACCCCCATAAACGACAAGGTTCAATGGCATTCCTCTGGCTCTGACTGGCTGGATGCCAAAATCTCTGGTGCTGTTGTAAACCTGCGCGTTGAAGATCCGGATGCCGACCTGCGTTTTCAGATTTATGAAGACGGTAAATTGAAATTGCACGAGGAACTCAACCGGGTACAGAACCATCAACTACAATATCCGGTATCCCCGGAAAAGCAGTACACATTTCGCGTAATCGGATCAGAGAATGTCAGCGTGCAAGTGCTGCTGCAAAGCCTGCTCCCCGTTGAAATTCTAAAGGAATAATGTTTAAAGGGAAAGCCCTACTTCTCTTTCTTTTTATCCTTCTTCTGCTTCCTTTTTTCCATTAGCGACAGCTTTGGCGCCTTCTTGGCTTCTTTTTTACCCTTGTCCATTTTACCTTTGTCTGCCATGTGATATGCTCCTTCTCTGAAAGCAGAAAATTCTACTGGTTACGTACCTGACCCATCGCTTTAAGAATAGCAGACCGGCGCCTGTTTAACAAAAATATCCTACCCGCATCCTTTATTAACCCAATTGCTTTCGTGTGTGATAGTATCATGTCGAAGGGGTAACCGGTGGAGGCAGGCGAGAATATTATCGCTATGAACCACCTCTAAAAGAAAGGACGTATTGTGGCTGCTAAGTACCGCTGTCCAGCCTGTGGCCGTAGTTTTGTCGAATGGGGCGCAAAGAATCTGAACTTCAAATGCCCTACTGAAAGTTGCGGTCAGACCGCTTTGGTATTGCCGGGGGAAGGCAGTGACAACATCGGGGTGAAGCCCAAGTCCAGACGCTCAAAAAAGACTCCCACACCCATTACCAACCCCGAGGATCGCATGGAAGACTTGGATGCAAGTCTTTTAGAGAATGATGATGATCTTGATACAGAAAACGATGAAGACGTTTATGAAGAAGAGGAGGAGGAGGAGGAACCGGTAATTCTGGAAAAAGAAACTGCTGAAACCGAGTCATGCCGGCCCGATAAAATTAAAAGGAGTCTACCCGTGGGTGATACCAAAGGAAAAAAAGAGAAGAGCAAAGCCCAGAAGCAGAAGTCAGTCAAAGATGCAAACGCTGCCAAAGTGAAGAAAGATAAGGCGCCAAAGTCCAAGCCTTCCTGAGGCTGTTCAAAAAATAGCGGACCATGGCGGAGACACCCGATGCTGTGCGGGAGATTGTCGTCAGAATACGCATGCGAAGTGGAACTTTGGTGACGAGGGCGCTAATGCCACTGCTGCGTAGTTTGTACCTGTATCAACTTAAGTTCCGAAATAAGTAGGTCAACATCTGTTCGGGGATTCTCTTGGCCTGATGTTTTGCTATTTTTTCGAACTTTTGCGGAATTGGTGATTGCTGTCTCCAGAAAGGGCATTAATTCATCCATCGGCGGTGAATTTTTCAGATAGGTCTGTTCTTTCAGGTATTGTCTCAGTTCGCGAATTAGGGCATCAGCATCTTTGAAAGGGCTCGTTGTATATCTGAAGTGGAGCAGGTACCAGAACTCGAAACTTGGCACAGACAAGCAAATCTTAATCTTATTTGATTCTGCCATGTTCAGCGCTTCAGCAAGATTTGTGTGGGTGTCTTTGTCCACAACACACCAGACCTGGTCGAAGTTCAGACCATCCCTGCGCGGTTTCTTTTTCTTGTCCCTGGCATACTTAACAACGGAAAGAGGATCGGGGCCACATTCCTTGCCATACACCTCCACCTGCAACGGATGAATTTTCAGGCGTCGTTTCAGTTCATTGAAATAGTTGGGCTCCGTTTTCTCGCCTTCACAAACGATGAGGAACAAGTCGCCTGAAAATCGTGGGGGATTTCTCCGAAATGAGTCCTGTGAGCGTGGCTGACGACGGCCCCTACCCATAAAAGGATATTTCCTCGTTCAGCATGGGAATCGCGCCGTACCGTCCGGCCAGATAGCCCTTCTGCAAGGACTCATCCTTGCGCGGTCGGTAATCGCTTAATGGATACAAACGGGTAGCGCCACCACGGTCTTTCTCGGTGAACCACACCTGATCCCGGCGAAGCAACGAGGCCTCCAGCAGGTTCGTGTTATGGGTGGTGAAGATGAGTTGCGCGCCCGATGTGTTTCGGGAACCACATATCATGGCCACCAGTTTTCGTGTAAGCAGCGGATGCATGCTCGACTCCAGTTCATCAACGAAAAGTGTTATGCCGCGCTCCAAGACGTCGTGCCACGGCGCCAATAGCGAAAAAAGCCGTCTTGTGCCATCTGACTCCGCGCCCAAGCCCAGTTTTACCAGGGAAGCATCATCCTGATTTGAATGCAGCAGGTAGATACGCATTCCATTCTTTTCGTTCATGCTTTCGGGAACGACCTCTATGTCCTCCACGCCTAAATCCGCCTCCCGAAGCAGGTTGCAATATAGTTGCTTAACAGAGGGATTCTTGAGTATCGCTGAACCTGTTATCAACGGTGACAAACCGTCACCGGACAAATTCAAGACATGGAGATAATGCTCGAACCACTCGTAAGGCGGCATTAACTCGGTTGCATTAAACTGTACGCCCACGGAAAGAAATAACGCGTTGGGGCGGGTCATCTTTTCAAGGTCGGAAAACCCGGCACTGCCCTGACCGAATGAATAGGTATACAGGTTCTTGTTCTCATCATACTCGCGAACAAAAAGTTTGCGCGGCTTTCCCTTGGGATACACATACATCCACTCTGAGAGAATGCGCACCTCGTCCATTGAAAATCCGTAGTCGTAGCGTATCCCGTTGTGGGAAAACACCATCTCAAACTCACTGGGCGCTTTCGCCATATCCTTTGCCAACAAAAACGGGCGAGCACCAGTCCCCTCGTCGGGTTTCATTTGTGTGGCTGAATCGCAAACATAGCTGCGCATGAATGCAACTGCCGTCAGGATACTTGACTTGCCTGATGCATTTGCACCGTACAACGCCGCGCCCTTGAGAAAGGAAAATCCTGACATACCGGGCAGGTCGGGGTATAAAACATTACCGGGCAGATCACTGCTGTTGTATCCGGCAGTCATATTTAATGTCTGTCGGTCACTGATGGAAAGAAAATTTGTTACACTGAATTCTATTAGCATAATGGCCTCTTTTTGTGTATTATACCACATTATTTGCGGGATTTCCACAAAACCAATCCTATATTTTTAATTTCTGGTCAATATCCAGTTATTACCGTCACGAACTACCTGCATGGCGGCTTGCATTTCTGCGCTGTCGAGTGCCCCAGCGGTTCTTGCCCAGGGGCATTGCACCACCGGAACAGCGCCGGTTTCGGATTCGATGGTAACGCTGACGACCTCGCCTTCCTTACGTTCGGCAGATACTAGGAATGCACCGACAGCGCGTAAATTGTTGAAGGATACGTCCTGCCAATCGTTGGGGATGGCGGGGAATATGACGATAGTGCCGGTATGACTTTGGATCAACATTTCGTTGAGTCCGGCGGCATAGGCGAAGTTGCCTTCGAGTGTGAAGGGACGATAGGTGAATTTGGAATGGCCTTCACCGGTCTGGTCGCCGTTGCAATGAAAACTGCTGCGCAGCACAAAAGCGCGGGCAAACAGTTCGAGCGCATCCGCGGCGGTCTTGCCGTCTCCTGCACGGGCTGCAACTGACGCGAGCCACGAAAAACTGTAGCCGGTCCACCAGTCCGTACCCAGTCGCTTCAACTCGTCAAAGGTTGCTTTGATTGTTTTTGCGTCTGATGCACCGTGACTGCGATCAATAATGCTGAGGGGATGTATCGCCATCTGGTGGGACAGGTGACGGTGCGACGCTTCGAGGGGAATGTCTTTGGCAACCAGAAGTCCTCCGTCTTGGGCAAGCGACAGTGGCGGCATTTCCGCCAGCGTGTCACGCCATTTTTTCGCTTCATCATCCTTGTCAAGTTCCGCAGCCAGTTCCGCCGTCTTCTCGAAAGTCCAGCGGATAAGGGCGTTATCGTAGTTGGTCATGGTGGGGAACCACGCGTTCGGTTTGTTGTCGTTGATTTCCGGCGATGAACTCAGCGGCAAAGTGCGTAGGCCGTCTTCGTCGCGCTCACGGGTGATCGCTTCCAGAAACAGAGCACACTCTTCCAACCACGGATAGGCGCGCTCTTCCAGAAACTTCCGGTCCTGGCTGTATTGCCAGTGCAGGTAGAAATGATGGGCGAGCCACGCCGCCGTAGTCGCGGAATGGGTGTACTGCCGCCAGCCGCCAATCTGTTTCAACTCAAGGTCGGTGGTCATGGGCACGTTCAATCCGGGCATCTCGAAAAAGCGCTGCGTCCAGTCCCGCGCATTTTCCTTGTTCGCCCACAGCCAGTCCAGAAACCCAAGCCCCGCATCCAGCCGGTTGCCACTGTAACACGGCCAATAACTTAACTGGGTGTTCAGGTCGTGATGATAGTCCCCCTTCCACGGCGGTAGTTTCCCATCATCCGCCGTCCACGGCCCCTGCAACGTAATGGGCGGCGCATCACGCCTTGCCGCGGCACCGAACTTGTACATATCAAGATACCATTGCCGTTCAATCGTTTCATTGGGCACGGATACATAGCCCTGCTGCCAGTAGTCGCGCCACCAAGCCTGGTGAGATTGACGCAACTTCGCAAATGCTGCCAGGCCGTGTTCGGCACGTTGCTTTGCGAGTTCCGCCGGCACATCCGCTTCAAAACTGGAGGCAATGCTCCACGTTGCCACAAAGCCGTTCCCAGTATTCTTCCTGCACACATGAACAGCAAAGGAAAAGTCCTCCCAGCCTTGTTGCGTATACGCCATAAACCCATCGCCCACACGCTCATTTGGCGGCAGGTAACCCAGGGTTGCCAAATCGCCCATGACAAAGCCTTTCGATAATTCTTCATTCTGGCTTCCCCCAAAGGCAGGCGCATTCAGACGGAGTGTCACATCCGGTGTTCCTGTGACTTCCACAAAGCCAACCGCTTCCGTCGCGCATACCCAGACCCGTACCGAAGCGCCGTTCTCGAACTGCACAGTCACCGTGCCGTCATGAACCGTCAACTGTGCCTCCTTAAATTTCCCATCAGGAATGACCAATTCCATACGCCCCGCCGGTATCTTGGTGGGCGCAGGACGGTGGTAGGGTTTCTCGTAAAGTTCAATGAGTTCCTCAAAACGTTTTTCCTGTTCCCACTGCCGCATAATGCTGTACTTGTAATTCTCTCCGTAAAATTCCGGTACAGGCCGCAGGTCCCACAAATCCGTACGGTCAAGAGAGATGTTCAGCGGCTGCCCGTCCCCCCACACCAGCGCTCCGAGAATGGCATTGCCCAAGGGCATCGCCTCATCCCACACCATCGCCGGTTTATCATACTGCAATCCATGCCGATCAAAAGGAAGCGCATCAGCGTTTGCAGCCATCATCATTCCTCCAAGTAATACAAGCGTTGTCATCATGGGCGCACCTCGTCTAGGTTAAAGAAAACATTCACGATACTGTTTGCTATGATACAAGATATTTATCAACATGCAATAACTCTTGGCATACGTTGCCTTTCAATCGCCAACCGGTTCCAGCGTATATCCTCTGTCGCCGCGGGCAGTGTTGACCAGCAGATTGCCGTCATGCGGGCGGATGCGGATACCGCCGTGCCAGTCGGTGCGGAACAGGGGGATGTTGCGGCTTGTATAGCGTTCCAGAATCCTGGCGGGCATGAAGGAGCCGCGTCCGTCCACAGGGCGCACAGATACTACCGCAACATCAGGTGCGGTTTTTCCCAGGAAGGGTTCGCTGCTGGAGGTTGCCGATCCGTGATGGGGTACTTTGAGTACCGATACAGGGTGCAGCGCGGATGCGGCAAGCAGTTGCTCCGCTTTTTCTTCAACGTCCCCGGGCAGCAGCAGGGAAAAGTCGTCCCAGGCAACATGCAATACCAGGGACTGGTTGTTGATGCCATCACCGCTATCCCACGTCGCAGGTGGATGCAGCACGTCAATCTGTGCGCCTTCCGCCGGTATTGCATCACCCGCTGCCAAGCGCAGGACGTCAATCCCCTGTTCTGCACACAGGTTCAAAAACGCCAGTTCCAGTGTATTTTCCTGTTGGCGTTCCGGCCCCAGTATCACGGTGTCAACACGGACACGATCCACAATATGAAATAGCCCGCCGATATGGTCGCGGTCGCTGTGGCTGACCACGACATAATCCAGCCGCGATACGCCGTTGGCATACAGGAAGGGCAGTACGGCGCGTGTGCCTGCATCGCTGTAGGCACTGGCATCGCCGCCGTCCATAAGCAACGTCGTGCCGCCGGGGGTGCGCACAAATATTGAATCGCCATGTCCCACATCAATAACATCCACCAGTGCCCCCTGCGATGCAGGCCGCCAAAACACAGCAGCAACTACCAACAACAACGTCATGGCCACCAGATTGTGCCGTCGCCTCTTTTCATCATACAGCAGCTGGTAAAAGTACAGGGTGGCCAGTACGTATAAGGCGATGGCAAGAACGCTTGGCCGCAGGAGGGTGGTGTACGCTAGAGGCAGCGATCCTGCTATTGCGTTCGTCCACTGGATGATGTTGACCACAGGCAACAGTGCATACCCGAAAATCATGGCGACCGAAGGCACAGCAACCGAAATCAGCACCGTGACAAAGCACAACCAGAGCGCCACCGTGAGTAGGGGCACCACAATGATATTGGCTACAATGCCAGTGATGGGCACAAGATAGAAATGCCACGCAGCGAGGGGCCAGGTGAATACCTGCACAGACAGAGTGGTCGCCAAAGATGCGGCCGGAATGCGGGGCAACCGCGACAGGAACAATGAAATTCCGGGATAGAAAAGCAGAATGGAAGCGACACTCCCGTAACTCATCAGAAAACCGGGATCAAAAAGAAGATTCGGATTCCACACCAGAAAACCAAACCCGCACAATCCCAGCACCGACAGGGAATCCGGTTCCCGGTCAACCCATTCATAGGCAAAATACAGCATAAGCATAAGGGCCGCGCGCAGGGTTGCTGTACGTGCGCCGGTCATCATGGCAAACAGCACTATCCCTGCCACAAGAAACACAAGTTGTTTGCGTCGCGACATACGGGACATGCGCAACAGAAAGTTCAGGCTGAGAGCGATAATGGCAACATGCACGCCGGATACCGCCAGCACATGCGCCGTGCCCGCGTGAACAAACTGTTCGTATTCCTCCTGTGTAATAAGACTGCGCTCGCCCAGCCACACGCCATTGATGAAGGAATGTACCTCGTCAGGGGTAACAGTAGCCAGGCGCTCGCTTTGCCATTGCCGCAGCCACGCCGCCCAGTAACGCGGGCTTGCGTACCCCGGTCGGATTTCCTCGACGCTATTGCCCACAGCATGGATCACGGAAAACACCCCGTGTGCGCGGTAACTGTCTTCAAGTCCGCGAACCCCGTGGTTGGTCACGCTGATATGGGGCGACAGCCGCCCATACACTCGCACCCGGGAACCGCTGAACACCGGCGTGTTCGGACGACTCCACCGCACTTGTGCCTTGCCTGAATACGAACGCATCACCCCGTCCACAGACATGGCGTCCACGTCCAGTGCAAAGGAGAGGTAGTCCTTTTCTTTATGATATACCCTTGTGTTCTCGGCAACGCCTTCAAAATACATGCGCAGTGCTGGATAGGAGAGGGCATACTGATGCAGCGCGTCGGCACTGGCATCGGGCTTCCTCATACTGTAAAGACTACCGCCCAATGCCAGAAACAACAATGCAATACCGATGTAAGAACGCCGGGACAAGGGTATCGGAGCGTATAATGCTACTGCGCCCGCAACGCCGGCAAACGAAGCCAGCCACAACCCTAATGCACCTGCCGACCGAGATAACACTATCCCGGCAGCAGTCCACATAAACACCCAGAGCCAGTGCCGGTTCAGCACCTGTCTGGGCATGTATTCGCGAGCACTGCTTTTGCGTTCCATGATGCCTGATACTACTTGAAATACGATAGTTCTAATAGTCGGCTTTCACCAACACCAGCAACTGGCCGCCTGCGTAGGTGTTTGCGCTCTTGGAAAATGTCCAGTCGGGCTGTTCGCCGCTACAATTGCCGATGCCCACATCGGCGTCGCGTCCGGCACGGAAGTTATTAAATGCAAGCAGGGTGGTTCCGGACGCCGTATCATGAATCTGCAAGCAGCCATAGCCGGGGTTGGCATTCATGAGCATACTGTCATCAAAGTCATAGACCTCGTCGCTGGCATTTTCAAAGCCACGTTTCCGGGGAGCACCGTAGTTGCACGACCATGCTTCTATATAGCCGGAGATATTTTCAACAGGCAGACCGGGCACATTGCTTTTCACTATGAGATTCTTTACGTTCCGCTGGAACTGCGCGCCCTTTTCAGGAACGGGCACACCGATATGTTTAGCGTTTTTCGTGAAGGGATCCATCTCGATATAGACCCATTGAGCATCCCCTTCTTTTGGGGTCAGGTGTAAAAAATAGGCGACGCGTTCCATTTTCTTTTCGGCAAGAACATCGCTGTTATCCACCGTGTAGACGAAATTGCCGTCCTGCACAACCGGGTTGGTGGGATCGAGGGCGTATATTACAAAGAATGGTGTCAGCCCCGGAACCAGCGTACGCACAAGCCCATCCAGAGGAATGGTTCCGGCACGGAACGCGGAAGCAGGCAACCCGGCTTCGTTCATCAGGTTTGGTTCGGCACAATGGTCCCATGCAAAACGTACCGCCATGGGCTGCTTAACGCCATCCACCTTTAACACCACCACATTGCCTTCAATCGTTGCGTTGGCCTGATGATACACGCCGTCCATTCCGCTGATCTCGAACCAAGTTGGTGCAGCGCCGTCACGGGTCTTAAGTTCCTTGGCGTTCTTAAAATACACGCGCACGGTATCCCCGTCTACTTCGTGACGATCATACAGCGGGCTGTCGCATATGACATCCGTCTGGCCGTAGGTTTTGTTCAGAGCCAACCACGCAAGACGCTTGCCCACATCGTTTTTGTTGCGTGGGTGGATGTCGGCGATATTGCCGATGTCATTTATAACCGCCATACCTGTGCCGGGAATATCGATGGTGGCCACTTGCGCCTCCCATATTTCGGGTAATGCCATGGGTTTGTCGCCATACTTGAAGGGTGCCAGCTGCACGAAATAGCAGGCCAGTTCCTCGTTTTCAAACGTGGTGCGCCAGCCTCGTATCAACGCTTCCATCTTGTCCCGGTACAGCATACCCTCGCCACGGTTTGACTCACCCTGATACCAGATGAAGCCACGGTTGGCATAAGGCACAAGGGGATTCACCATGGCGTTATACAGTGCGGTGGGTGACTGGTTTGTGTTCAACGCGGATTCCGAAGCAATGGACGGCAGCGCAGGCGGGAATGTGCCCGTGTCCAGCGCCGTCTCTGCTTCCGGTAACCATGCTTCCACCTTGGCAATGGTGTCACGAAGGACATTCTGATAGTCCTCGCTGGCGGGGGTGTTCATGCGCACCGTTGCGGCAATATCTGCAAGGGCAGGCACTGCCTCAAATCCCTCGGGGGGTGTCCACGGCTCAATGCGGGTGCCGCCCCAGCTGGTATTGATAATGCCCACGGGCACGCCCAGTTTCTGTTGCAGGTACTTGGCAAAGAAATAGGAGACGGCAGAGAAACCTTCGCCATTACAACATTCCGCCAGCGATTCCGCAGTGCAAGGCATCCAGGGTGTCAGGGCCCGCAAATCCTCCAGCGGCTCCGTGCTGTGTTCCCTGTGCACCATGGCAAATCGGATGTTATCGTTGGCGCATTGTTTCAGTTCTTCTTCATAGCCGTCCGTATTCTTGATGCTCCACTGCATATTAGACTGTCCAGAACCCAGCCATACTTCTCCAATGAGTATGTCCGAAAGGGTAATGTTCTCATCGCCCGAAACAATCTTCAACTCATGGGGACCTCCCGCGGCCAACGCTTCCAGGTCCACCCGCCATTTTCCGTCTTCATTTATGTGTCCATTTTTTGTCTGTCCCGCAATAGACACCGACACCTCCGCTCCAGGTGCGCCCCACCCCCAGACTGGCACCATTTCGTTTTGTTGCAGTACCGCATGGTCGGTAAAAATAGCCGGCATCTTCAATGGTGCTGCATTGGCAAATGCCGACAAAAAAAGTATGGTAGACAAAATTGCTGTCAAACATGGACGTTGTGAATTCTTGAAATACATCATCTTGCTTCCTCCTAAAAAGTGTTCGGTAAAATGCACCTTGAAAAAATATACCTGAACACCATAGTACACCTATCATTTGATACAATGCCACTTATAAAGACTGATTCTATACACCCGCATTTGTATGCTGACGCTTATTCAAAATTGCGAAATGAGCCCATATCCTCATCTTAACGGTACTATAACGTTGTTTTTTGGTTTGTGGCCACTGCGCAGAAAGCGCCTCTTTTTCGGGGCGAAGTCTCGGACGAAGCGTAGATTTTTATCAACGTCATTGCGATCCCTGACACCTGTTAGCGGCGACTGTTGTCTTCCTTTTTGGTTCACAGTTTTGTGTCATTTTGCATAGCGTTCGGCATTCATCATTCCGCCGATTACCCCATCTCGAAAACCAACGTGTGCTCAAACGGCGTATAGCCAGCGAGGTAGACGCTGGGTCCGGGAAGTTTGCCTTCTGCGCCGCGGAGTTGTGTCCAGGTGTGTTCGGCTTTTCCTGGACCGAAACGGATGGTGTCGTTGCCGGCTTTGTATTCGGCGTATCCTTCTTTGAGCAGGAAGGTATCGCTTCTGTTTGGGACGGGAACTATGCCGGTTACGTTGTCTGCGGTGCGCAAGTTTATTTCGATGGCGATGGGCACATTGTCGGTTCCAGTAGCGCTGATGGAAATCTCCATGCCCCGACTGGTTTCGCGAAGGTACGCCTCGTACACCATCTCGCACAGTTCGCTCATCTCACGCCTGGGAACAACCCTACCCCAAGTGTCGGGCGTTACGGGCAGCAGGCTTGTGTCCGTAATGGGTTGCAGGTAGCGTCCGCCCAATGTTTGCCGGAAGTAATAGCCGTCGTCGCGTTTCTCGTAGGTTGTTGGTACGAACTGTCCCTTGCCGAAAAAGGCGCTGGAAAAGCGGATACCGTTGATGACGGCTTCGCCCTGATGCGCCGATATCCACCGGCTGTTATGATGGAGGAGGGTGATGCTCGTTCGCCCGCGCCGGATACGGGAAATGCCGTAGGCATCGTATTCCTTTTCATAGTCATCCGGTATGGGTGTTTCCGCCGGGCTCGGCTTTTCCAGTTCCGGATATTCCATGAACCGTGCCAACTCCATGTTTTCCGGTTCCAGTGGTTTCAGCATGGCGGCGTATAATCCGTTCCCGTCCTTGATCGCCATGTACCGTAACGCAAACCAGTAGCCGCTCATGGTGCGGCGGGTGTTCACATCCTGACGACGAGAAATTTCCGTAACCACTTCGCCGTTGGGATGAAGCAGGTACGCCATGGCATCCAGATTTTTCCGCACGGGGTCCAGTAGTTCCTGTCGGTTTAGTTTGTGGGCAACAACAATGAGGGCGTTATCCACCACCGTGTTATAGCCTGCTGTGCTGCGCTCGGTGTATTGTCCGTGTTCGTCAATATCAATGCCTTCGGCCAGCCACTGTTCAATACGTCGGATATAACGTTGGTCAGGGAACACCTCGTTAATCTGCGCCAGTGCCTCGCAGACCACCCAGCGATGATTTGGGGTGTGAATACCACCACGGGAAAGACCCCGTCCTGCATTCATCAGAAATTCCTTGACCAGATTCATCACCGTTTCGTCATTATGCATCTGGGCGAGTTTGGCGGCAGTGGCCACGCTATGTACCACAAACCCCGTGTCCGGCGGCGAATTGAAGTTTGTGGAAGGCAGGTCTATGTTGCCGTCCTTGCTTTGGGAGCGCACCAGAAATTCTGCTCCCAGTTTCATCCGTTGCAACAGATCACTGCTTTGATGAAAGCGGGATTCTGGATGAAAATAGGCGGCAGCGCCGTCACGTAGCAACCGCGCAACTTCCGGACAGTAATGAATGCCATACTGATCGGGGATTGCGCCGCACCACCGGCTTTGCATATCGGTAATCTGTGCAGACAACATACGCTGTAAGGTTTCATCATGGCTAGGCACAAGGGATGCGACCATCCCTTTTTGCGCATAAGCCGGGATGGTAAGCGACGCCAATGACGCCATGCCGAAAGCGATGGCTTCGCGACGGTTCATTTGCAGTGTCAT
>CAZBNU010000097.1:0-4016 GCA_964493075.1 uncultured Nitrospirales bacterium
TTTGTGCTTATTATCCATCCGTCCCAACAGGACAACAATCGCTACCACCTGCATTCGGAAGGGCGCCTTATGAGTGTCACCCAGTTTCTGGATGAAGGGCAGGACATCAGTACGCTTGGCGAGAATGATGCCACCCCGGTGAACCAGCGCAATTGTAATGTGGCGCTCTTGGGCGTATTAAGTAATTTCCTGCAGATTTCAGATGAAAACTGGGAAGAGGCCATACGCGCTACATTGCCCCCAAAGGTACATGACCAGAATATCAAAGCCTTTCACTTCGGAAAAGCGTTACAGGCGTAGTAAACAAAATAGTGCCCCCGGGGATTATGCCTTGCCCAGACTCAACCCGTGGGCAAGGAGCGGGTCTTCTGTCAGGCCGCCCTTCGCCATTTGTTCACGCACCCAGGATTCAAGCATAAACTCAAGATTCTGCGCTAATGCACGGTCTTGTTCTGCAATGTTGTTGTGTTCATGGGGATCATTCACAAGGTCGTACAGTTCGCGCATGGGCGTGTTGTAGACATCCGGCTGACGCGCCAGAATGAATTTGTGGGTGAGGGTGCGCACCGCCCACTTCATCTGCCAGGTACATTCCTGACACACAATATGATCACGCAATTTTGCGCTTGCCTTACCCCTGAGCCACGGCGCCAGCGACTGCCCTTCCATTTGCTCGGGAATCTCAATGCCCAGCAGTTCAAGAATGGTAGGCGCCACATCCACATGAGCAGTCATCTCAGTTACATGACGGGGTTCCAGTTCCGGATGACGCGCCATGAAAGGTACATGCAGATTCCCTTCGTACAAACCGTGATGATCAAAGAAAATTCCATGCCGATACATCATTTCGCCGTGGTCGGCAAGAAGCAATACCATGGTATCCTCTTTGCGTCCCAACGTGTCGAGTGTCTCCAACAACATGCCTATCCCTTCATCACAATAACGGATGGAGGCATCATAGAGCGCTTCAATATAGGCGGCATCTGTAATGTCGCCGCCCAACTGCTTGAACCAGGTTTCCCGCCAGGTGCGTCCCAGGGGATGACGCTCGAAGCCGTCCAACGTGGTATTTTCCGGGTCGTGGGGGTTGCCGTCATAGAACAACTTGCGGTAAGCGCGAGGA
Source organism: uncultured Nitrospirales bacterium (assembly GCA_964493075.1). Taxonomy (GTDB): domain Bacteria; phylum Hydrogenedentota; class Hydrogenedentia; order Hydrogenedentales; family CAITNO01; genus SLFT01. The sequence goes on from CAZBNU010000097.1 coordinate 1,124, forward strand.
GGCATGTAGGGCGTGTGCGGATCCCAGTAGTGAATAAACAGGCAGAACTTTTCCTTGTGATGCTGTTCCAGCCAGGGAATCGCCCGTTTGTTTATGCGACGGTTATCCGCGTTCAGGCTTAAGGTGTTACGCTGTGTCGGGTCAATGTAAAATTCGTAACCCCGGTGAAAATCCAGCTGCCACTGGCTCAGGTTGTCCACCGCACACGTGGTGTACCCGTTCTTATGCAAAATTGAAGGCAACCAGGGAGACGAACGGGGGATAAGCGTGCGCCCGTTGTGGGCGACAATGCCGTGGGTAATGCTGAACTGACCGGTGTTCAGCGTGGTAAACGCCGGATGCGTGGGAATTGCGGGAGAGATGTGGGTGTCGCAAACCACCGCTTCCTTGGCAAAATCATCCATGTAGGGCGAGGTGTTGCGCTGATAGCCGTAACAGCCAAGATGGTCGGCACGCAGCGTGTCTATAACAATCATTACCAGATTCATAACACTTATTTGTCCTGTTTCACCACTTCCAGTGCCGACAAAATAGACTTCATACTTTCCCAAGCCTCTTTGCACTGCTCGTCGGTAGGCGGATTTGTTTCCAGAATATCGGTCAGAAACGGATCGCCCGGTGTAAACTGTGCATAGGTCAAGGCAGACTTGGGATGCGGATCAAGCGGCGAAGCAGGCGTATAAAATGCCAGGGCAGCGGCATCCTTTTCATGCCAGGCAAACACCGCCACGGGCCGTTCCTCCGGTGTGCGGGGATGAACCAGCATCGTTTCGCGCAGGTAGGCATGCCCATGCCGCTGGATCGCAGCGGTAAAGAAGCGTTTGCACAGATCAGCCATCTCCTCGGTCCCGCTGGTCCATACCGCCACCAGTTCATATACAACCCCGTCCTTGAAACCGACATTGGCGTAAGCACGCAGTCCCAGAAAGGGATCCTCGTCATGGGTGATCAACAGCGAACCGGGCTGTTCGGGTGAAACGGCGACGTCATGGATGGCAGCATCGCCGTAGGCCGCCTCCGGATGGGCAGCAACCACATCGCCAAATTTCGCTCCCATAGAGATGCCCCGCAACACAAGGTCCAGTCCCGATACGTTTTCATCCGCAGCAACAACTGCAGTTAGCAAGCAATAACAGCACATTACGGTGAGTAAACGACGCTTCATGACTATTTCCCATTCTAAACTGGTTCGGAGTTGAAGCCATTATCCTACCACAAGCCACAGACATCGTCATAAACTCAACGCGTGCATCACCCACAACCCCAAAAACTATAGAGCGCCAAGGTAGGGGCAAATCACGTTCGCCCAATCATATTTTTGAGCCGGCCATACGCCAACTTGAAGTCCTGAGCTCTTTATAACTGTTGACCAGGGATCGTAATACGCTAATGTAGGGTGGGTGAAGCGAATGCGGAACCCACCAGAACAAACGGTTACATCGGAAATGGTGGGTTACGCGTCCACTTCACCCACCCTACAGTTCAATATTTTTTGTTGGCAGTTGCCAATTACAACCCTTTACGACACGTCGCAATCTCTCGCTACTAACTAACCCACCAGTTCACTTATCACACATCCACCAAACTAATAATTATGTGTTATATTCAATAGTCATGCTAGAGTTGAAAAAACCGTATATCTTGTGGCAAAATTGTTACATTCAATTATAACCATAAGGACTCGTTACATAATGAGCGAATTTAATTGCAAGAGGTACTGTGCCGCTATAACAGGAATATGTATGCTCTTTTGCACCCTAAGCTTTGCAGGCGAGGGCGTATTCCTACTCGGAAACGATGCCTTGCAACTGGGCCGTGCTTCCAGCGGCGTGGCGAGTCCACGCAGTGCTTATTGGAGCTATATGAACCCCGCATCCATGGTGGACCTTGATCGCCGGCTTGATGTCAACTGGTACACCGTGTTCAGTGATGTCACTTTTGAGCCTCGTGGCGTTATGGGCAATCGCCTGGACGGCAAATTGGAATCGGACAAGATATTCAATATCGTTTCTACTGGCATGGTTTGGCCACTGGAGTCCGGCGCTATTGGTGGCGGCGTATTTATCCCGAGCGGTTCCGGGGTGGAGTATCCCGCCTCGCGCAACATATTCAGCCGTATATTTCAAGGCAACCATGATAGGCGTCTCTCCTATCAACACATCCGCGGGGTAATCGCGTATGCCCACGAGTTTAATAACGGTTGGTCCCTTGGGTTGGGACTGCACCTGTCCCTGTCCCGATTCCGCAGCGATCATATTACCCTGCGGCTTGCGCCCGCCCAGTATCGTAACCAGTGGGACGATGCCTACGGCGCAGGACTGGGCATCGGCATCTACCGTAGTTGGGAACGCTTCTCCATTGGCGCAAACTTCAGTTCACGGCACTGGACGGAACGTATGGACAAATACCGGGACCTGTTGAGTTATACGCTGGATACGCCCCGCACAGCACAGGCAGGCATCGCCTATAAGATAAAGCCCAACCTGGAAGTAACGCTGGACTACAAATGGCTGAACTGGAAGAAAATCGGCACCTATGGCGACCCCATCTTTGGCGGTGGCGGCTTCGGCTGGAAAGATCAGCACGGCGTCAAAACAGGTATCGAATGGGTGGCAACCCCTAAATGGACGTTCATGGCAGGATACGCCTACAGCAACACACCCATCACCGACGATAACGTATTTCTTGCGGCGTTGGTGCCGGTCACCATTGAACACCACATTACGGCGGGTGTATCCCACAAGATCAACGAGAAACACGAAGTGCATCTAGTGGGTATATTTGCGCCCAAAAACAAAATGCGTGACACTGGACGAGGCGATCTCTTTTCCCGGCTAGGCAAAGGTTCCACCCTTGAAGCAGGCGGTATGTCTGCCATTTTGGGTTACAGTTA
>CAZBNU010000097.1:4116-13793 GCA_964493075.1 uncultured Nitrospirales bacterium
CTGCAGCTGGGCAGGTGCGGCAGCGGCGTTGCCAGCCCACGCAGTTCCTATTGGAGTTTCATGAATCCGGCGGGCATGGTGGATTTGGAACGCCGCCTCGATATGAACTTTTATGCCGTGTACGACAAGGTTACCTATAAGCCGCACGGTCTGTTCGCCAACAAGATTGATGGCGATCTTATATCTTCTGAATTCAACGCTATCGCGTCAACGGGTATTATTCTGCCTCTGGAAACGGGGACGCTTGGCGGTGGTATTTTTGTGCCCAGCGGTAACTCCATTGAATACCCCCATTCGAGAAACATTATGACCCGCCTTTTCCAGGGAAACAACGATCGGCGGCTGGCATACCAGCATTTACGCGGCATTCTGGCGTATGCCTATGAATTTGATAATGGCTGGTCGGTGGGACTGGGAGTGCATGTATCCCTGTCGCGTTTTCGCAGCGATCATCTTACCCTGGGCTTTCGTCCTGCGAAATACGATAACGAATGGGACGATGCGTGGGGGGCCGGTTTGGGCATCGGCGTCTATCGCAAGTGGGACAAGTTTGCAGTCGGCATCAATTACAACCCCCGTCACTGGGTACAGTCCATGAAAAAATACAGGGACCTGTTAAGTCATCCGCTGGACTCTCCGCAGTATATTCAGGCGGGCATTGCCTATAAAGTTACTCCGAAAGTTGAACTCACACTGGATTACCGATGGTCGGACTGGAGTTCCATCACGGCCTACAGCGCCCCTATTTTCAAAGGCGGCGGATTCGGTTGGAAAGATCAGCATGGATTCAAAACCGGTATAGAATGGATTGCCCATCCCAAGTGGACCTTTATGGCCGGATACTCCTACAGCAACACGCCCATTACCAGAGATAATGTTTTCCTCGCCACACTGGTGCCCGTGGTGCTGGAACACACCTTCGCGGCAGGCGTCTCCCACACAATCAACGAGAAACATCAGGTGCACCTCATCGGCGCGTGGGCAATACCCAATACCCTGTATGAGACAGGCCGCGGCGACCTGTTTTCAAAACTGGGGAAAGAATCGTCGCTCCGGTCTGATGCCTGCTCCGCCATGCTGGGTTACAGTTATTTGTGGTAAGGAAAGGCTGAGTTGACAGTGGACTTGAAAATACCCCCCTTCCTTCGTCATGCTATCTAGGATTTGTCAATCAAAAGTGCTTCGTATACATCACACGAAAGAAGGCTAACCCTAGGATTAAAGGAGGAACCGAACTCATGGCTTCGGAAGTAAATCAGGAACAAAACATTTCCCAAAATGCGCGTATCGAGCAGGACCGCCAGGTGCTGCTTGAAGCAAAAGCGAAAGGGCGGCTCCCGTTACTCGGCGCGTTTGTGCGTTTTTCTGGGCCGGGTTGGTTACAAAGCGCCATCACACTTGGCGGCGGCTCCCTTTCGGGCAGCCTTTACCTAGGCGTGCTGGGCGGCTTCATGTTTATGTGGTTGCAGCCCCTGGCGATGATTGCCGGTATCATTATGCTCAGCGCGATTGCCTACGTGACCCTTTCCACTGGCAAACGGCCGTTGGGCGCCATCAACGAACATATCAATCCCGTATTGGGCTGGGGCTGGCTCTTCGCGTCCATGATGGCCAATCTGGTATGGTCGTTACCCCAGTTTGCGCTGGCAACGGCGGCATTACGACAAAACCTGCTGCCCAATGTTTTCGGCGTGGAAGCCATGCCGGAATTCTGGGGCCAGTTTTGCGCCAGCGCTATCGTTCTGGTTGTGGCCATGACGGCCGCCATGCTATACACAACCGGCGGCACCGGCATGAAGATATTTGAAGTTGTAGTGAAGTGTCTGGTAGGCACCACAGTTGTATGTTTCATCGGCGTAGTGGTGCGTCTCACTATGCTCGGCGAATTACCCTGGGGTTCTATTGCCAAAGGCTTTATTCCGGACTTGAGTCTTTTGTCGTCGCCCACCAATGAACTGATGCCCCTGATCAATGGCGTTGCCGCAGAATACCGCAGTTTCTGGAGTGATATGATTGTCAGCCAACAGCGAAGCGTCATGATTAGCGCCGCCGCTACTGCCGTAGGCATCAATATGACCTTCCTGTTTCCCTATTCCATGTTGCGTAAAGGCTGGGACCGTGATTTCCGGGGACTTGCTATTTTCGATTTGTCCACAGGGCTCTTTTTCCCGTTCCTACTCGCAACCAGTTGTGTTGTGATTGCTTCCGCTTCGCAGTTCCATGCACAACCCGGTGCCGGCTTGCTTGGCGAGTTGGATTCTGAAACCGGTGAAGTAATTATGCCCGCGCCCAATCTTGTCGCCGGATACAATGGTTTGCTCAAGGATCGGCTCTCAGAGGAAATCGGCGCAGAGGCTGTTGCAGAACTTATGGCCACGGACACACTACAAGAACGGATTGCACAAATGCCCAAAGCCGATCATATGATGGCGGCGACCCTTGCAAAACGGGATGCCTTCAATCTTTCCGACTCATTGTCTCCATTGGTGGGCCGACGTTTCTCCCATTATGTCTTTGGTCTCGGTGTGCTGGGCATGGCCATGGGCGCGGCCACCATGCTGATGCTCATCAATGGTCTTTGCTTTTGTGAAATGTTGAACCTGCCGGCCAAAGGCTGGCCGCAACGGATCGGTTCGCTTATGGTATGCGTAGGCATCCTCGGGCCCTTCTTCTGGGGCGATGCCAAAATGTGGCTTGCCATCCCAACGTCGGTATTCGCCATGACGCTGCTGCCCTTTGCCTACTTCAGCTTCCTGGCGCTCATGAATCAGAAGACTTTGCTCGGCAACGATATGCCGCGCGGTATGCGTCGTGTGTGGTGGAACACCCTCATGATCTTATCCGCTGGTCTTGCCGCACTTGCCAGTTTCTATTCGCTCTGGTCCACCATCGGTTGGTATGGCGTCGCACTTATTGTGGTCGTTGTCGGGCTCATGATTGCAGTCCATTTCTATCGCAAATCACAAGTCGCCACAGCCTAATCGCTCAATCCTAAATCTTTCGGGCTGACGGATACGTTTCGTCAGCCCGTTTTTATTCGAATAATCGTAGCAATAAATATTTTGTCCATACTTTTTATGAACTCCATGTTAAGAATGCACAAAATGGACACTACGGCAAGCCCTATTCCCTTGTCATTCCTGTGAAAACGGGAATCCAATAATTTGCACCATACGCCGCCACGTACACTTTTTGCACTTCTCAACTTACCATAACCAAGATAATTACGGCACACTCAACAATGAATGTACACACATTGCGGACGATAATTTTGGCGAGAGTGTTTGCCGCTGGCTTCGCAGACCGGCGACAGAAGAAGACTGCGAAGCCACCATCCCAAGATATGTGTTCGGCATCGGCATCTTTGGCATGGGTCTTTCTGCAGCAACCATGCTGATAATCATCAACAGCCTTTGCTTCTGCGAACGGCTCAATCGTCCGGCAAAAGCCTGGGCACAGTTTATTGGCGGCAGCATCTGGGGCATATCCGGCAAAGTAGGCTGGAACAATACCATCGTGATCATTGTGGTATTCAGCGTACTTGTTGCGATGGGTCATGTGTACCGGGTGAAGAAACAGAAAAACGCCTGAGAACTGGAAGCACACGATATCCAAGCCCCATAGACCGCCAGGCCTATGGGGCATTTTTTATGAAACCATTGCACTACGGCGTCACTTTTCCAGGCAAACATCCAATACTTGCAGTTTTGCATAGTGTTCACCTTGACAGCAGCGTACAAGATAACAATGTCCGGCTTCAACAGCCTCATCAGGACGCATTGTATAGTGTGCTTCCGGGTCTGCTGTCTTGATTGCGTTATACCTGAGTTCGCTCTTTATCACGCCATTGTTGTTGCCTCTGGCGTCAAACAGATGGAAGTAAAGTCTACCGTCGTCTTTCTTGCGGAACATAATATCACTTCCCCAGTTATCCAGCGGGTGTCCGCGTCTCAAGGAAAACCGACTGTCTTTTATGTTGATGACATATTCCCCATTAACTATATCACCGGAGTCAAAACGCGGATTCCCCTCTTCTGCCTGGTAGGCCCAGCGAATATGCACGGTTTCCGCAGGTTCCATTTTTATGTGGAGGCCTCCCGTAATATATTCCTCAAAGGCAACCGGTGTAGGCTGTGCTGCAAAGCCCCTGGCAGTAGCACAAACAGTAAATGTACTCGACGCGATGTCCTTCATTTGGAAATTTCCATTTTTGCCCGTCTTTATTGTCTGCCAGTCGTACACATTTACAAAGGCTTTCTCTACAGGTTTTCCGGCTCTAGTAGCTACTGAACCATCTATAGATGCTTTCCCTTGCGTTTCTATTTTATCCGGGGACGGGATTCTTTTTACTGTAAATGTTTTGGATTCAAGATGCTTCCCTGAGAAATTGGGGTGATAATGCAGCGGCTCATACCCCCGATGTACCAGGGAAAAATGGCTGTAACTGTCGCCCGGCTTGAACTCCAGCAACAAAACACCTGATTCAGGAATAGACTTATAGGAATAACCGGAGAAAACGTCAAGGGTATTCCTGTTAATACCGTCAGGAAGTTCAAATCGGGCTATCAGATAATTCCGTTCCGCAAAGGAATCTTTGTTTACCGGTTCCAACAGTTGTTCCAGCGCAACCACATCACCTGCCTCCACTAGATTTGCCGCCTTTTCAATGTCAAGTTCGAAGAAATGTTTACTCGCTTCTTCGTAGGGTTCCGGCAATTTCATCTCAAGTGCCTCATAAGCGTTGACAATACTGCGAATGAAAGGAACCGGCGGCTTATATCCCCCTATACCATGTGCCTTTTCACCGTTGGGCTTGGTAAAAGCCAGGTTCGGATAGCCACCAGTACCGTATTTTTTATCTACCTCCTTGTTTTCAAAAACCTGGACACAGACAAAGGGCTTCAACAATTCTCTAACCCGCTTGTCAGTAAAGGTATCCTGTTCCAGTCTTCGGCACCAGCCGCACCAGTCTGCAGTCATCATAATGAACAGGGGGCGTCCTTCCTTATTGGCTTTTTCAATAGCGCTACTATAGTCCTTTTCCCAGGGAAGAACTTGTTGAGTTGGCGCAGGTGATTTTCGGGAAGTAACTTTAGTTGCTTTGGATGTTTTTGGCGCCCATAACACGTCTTCAGCTTTATCGTTAACCAAATCTAATTCGGGTAAAAGCGACAAAAAAATCAGCAGAATGATCAAGATACTGTATTCACTAACATATCGCAGTTCCTTGCCTTGACCCAAAAGTTTACTCGATGGCATCCACAGCTGCAACAGTCGAAACAGGTTGGCAACCAGTGCCGGAAAAACCAAGGCGGTTGTCAGCCCGAATACCCGCCAGGGATAGTAATAACCCGAAAAATGTGCCCGACGAGTTCCTGCTATAAAACTACCTTCACCGCTATAAATAAATACATACCAGACGTAGCCAAGCACCGCCACACCTGCAAACAAAAACAACAGATGACCCAAAATTGCTACTGCTCGTTTCATAGTTCCTCCTTTCAGAAAAGGCCCCGCCCTTTCATTAAATCAACGCGTATTGATCACTTCATTTTCGTCTTGCTTCGCCCTGCCGCCTTCATGGTGATGGCATGCTGCATCATCATGCTCTACAGCCGGGTTTAGTTTGTCAGAAAAGCAAGAAACGCGCCAACAGGAGACGAGCGTTGTGAAAGACGCTGGTATTATTGAATCATTCGCCAGATACGACTCGACATTCCTCGTGTGATTGCCAGATTCCTGAATGTTACGGTGACAAAAATGGGCACAATGTGCCATTTATTGAACATCGCCATAAAGAAAATTCGGCACGCACATCCTTTATGGGCTACATGAACATAATGGACAACGCAACCTTCGGCGTCCCCTAACCCTATTCACTAAGTTCGGTAATAGGTGTCAGCAGCACCTTTTTGAATTCCACTTCAGAACCTTCCGCCTGCAGGGCAATCTGTCCTTTTGTCGCCTCACAGTCGAAACCGTAATTGACAAGATCATCATTTACCCAGACCTTGATCTTGTCGCCAACGCATTCGATAACCATCCGGTTCCACTCGCCAGCCTTGTTTTCGGAACGGTTGGTTAGATTGAGGATGCGGCGTTCCTTGTCGCCGTCAACGCCCCAGTTTTCCTTGGGCCCACGACGCTTTTCCATGTCCGGCACGGTGATGTCCTGACAAATGCACCAGAAATCACCGGCGTTCTTGTGCATCATCTGCACTTCGATGGACTTGGGAAACATGCCATAGAGGCAACGGGGCGTGGATGCATGAACCAGTACGCCGCAGTTGCCGGGCTTGCCCGCGAAGCGGTATTCCACCTCAAGCCGGTAGTTCTCGTAGACGGCATCGGTGATCAGATGGCCGCCGGGCGTACCCAGGCTGACAAGCATCCCGTCGCGAACAACAAACGGACTGGCCACGTCGGGTTTGTTGTCCATTTCCGGAACATCCGCATGCCATCCCGTGAGGTCTTTGCCATTGAAAAGCGAGACAGGTTCCTGCGCAACTGCCACCTGTGATGCCACAATGACAAAAGCGGTGATCGTAAAAATCGTGAAACGCTGCATGGTTCTAACTCCTTACTGGTTGTGGATACGGCCTCATATTTTTTGTCAATCACAGGTTCATTATAGCCCATACTCATGTACAACAACGAATATCCTTTGCGGAGAGGGGACATTCCTGTCCCCTGTCACAATCGTAAATGAGGGACAGGAATATCCCTTTGATCGCATCCATACAGGGGACAGGAATGTCCCCTCTCCGCTTGTTGACAGCGTATGCACCAGGCTGTATAATGTATGCAGGAGATCATGATTATGTCGTTATTACAAGTTCGTAATTGCCCGGAAGACTTATATAAAAAGGTGGCTCTGGTTGCCAAGCGCCAAAATCGGACGATTGCCCAGCAAGTGGTTGTGCTGTTGGAGCAGGGGCTTGGACAGGAGGAATCCAATCGGGAGCGCAGAAAGCAGGTGCTTGATACCATCGAAAATCATCGCGTTACGGACAAAGCCAAAGCGCTGGATGCCGTTGCAATGATTCGCGAGGACCGGAACAGATGATTGTGGTCGTAGATGTAAGCGCCGCCGTTGAGGTGTTGCTGCAAAAAGAAACACAAGCGCGATTCAGCAACTACCTGAAAGAAGCCTCGTGGGTGATCGCGCCGGATTTGTACATTGCCGAACTTTCCAACGTACTGTGGAAATACCACCGGGCAAAAGTCATCTCCCGTCCTGACAGCATCGCCTATGTGGAATCCGGCATCACTCTGATAGATGACTTCATAGAAACCAGCGAATTATGGAAAGAAGCGCTGGGCGAAGGCATTAAAAATAACCACTCCGTTTACGACATGTATTACGCCGTTCTGGCGCGCAGGAACGATGCGGTCTTGCTCACAAAAGATGAAACATTGGCAAAACTCTGCAAGAAACTGAAGATTGACATTTGTTGTTAGACACTTAACGCCTCACAGGAGAAACGATACCTACATGCGGCTTCCGGAAACATTTTTATATGGCGCAACCATCGGCGCACACCAGGTTGAAGGCGAGGACTTCGAGAGTGACTGGTGGCGCTGGGAGCAGCGTCCTTCACGCATCTGTGACGGGGAAACCTCGGAACGGGGCGCGGGCCATTTTACGCGCTACCGGGCCGACCTGGAACTGGCGCGCAAGCTGGGGCATAACGCGGTGTCCATCACCCTCTCGTGGCCGCGCATCCATCCTGCCGCCGACACTTTCGACAGGAAGGTTCTGGAACATTACAGCGATGTGCTGCGGCAGGCACAGGCATGCGGCCTGACACCAGTTTGTGCATTGCACCAGATAACACAACCCCACTGGTTCAGCGCACGAGGCGGCTGGGGTGCAACCGATAGCGCCTCCATTTTTCAGGGATATGTCCGGCAGGTGATGGAGATGCTGGGAAACCGCTGCAACTGGTGGGTGCCGGTGTATGAACCTGAAATCTGGCTTACCCAGGTCTATCGTGAACGTTGTTGGCCGGGTAGCGAAACGGGCGGGTATCGCACCTACCGCCGCGCCCAGCGTCACCTTGCCGCCGCACAACGTCTGGCAGCAACCACTATACACGAAGCACATCCCGACGCCAAAGTGGGCGTGTCAGTTCGGGGAACCGTGGTCACGCCCCTGGACCCGCACAGTCCCTGGGATGCCCGTGTGGCACGGCGTGAACAGCATCGTTTGAACATGGGCTTCATCGAAACGGCAACCGCCTGCAAAGAAGGCGACGACCTGTTCATGGATTTTATCGCACTGAGTTATTCCGGCGCCCTGCAAGTGCGTTTCGCGCCTTGTTATGTGCGCGGCGGGTGCGCATTGCCGGTGGATGAACAGGGTGCGCCAGTTGGCATTGACAGTATCCGAAGTTCTGCTGCGGGACTGGACGAAATACTTGCCACCTTTGTACCCCTTCAGAAACCTATCCTCCTTACGGTACAGGGTGGTGATGCTTTGGAAAACGATGAAGGCCGCTGCCGTTTCCTGCGCACGTACTTTGAAAGTCTGCTGCGAAATGTGCATCATTATGGCGACGGCCTGCAGGTACAGGCGCTCTTTCATGACTCATTGCTGGACGGTTTTGAGTGGCATCACGGCTATACGCGCCGGTGCGGCCTGGTACATGTGAAGCATCCGACCCTGGAACGGACGCCAAATCCAAGCGCGTGGTTTTTCAAAGACATCGCGGAACACGGCTGCATACGCGAAGGCGTGGCTGACAAATTCTGCCAAGAGGAATCAAACGAACACTTATGACGTATATTCTTGCATTGGAAGGCGGCGCCACCCATACCCGCGCCGGATTGTACGAAAATACAGGCACGCTGCTTCGTGAAACGGAAGGTGGTCCGGCGAATCCTTCTGCCTATGGGATTCATGCCTGCACCAGAATGGTTGCCGCGATTGTCCACGAACTACTGGAGGATATCCCGGCTGCCGCAGTAGAGGGGTATGGTGCTTTTGCGGGGGCGGCAAGCGCAGTCATACAACAGGATATGGCGGCGGCAATCGGCATGCAGTTACGTTTGCGCAGTATGACCGTGACTTCCGATCTGTACGGGCTGCTTCATGCGAATGCGGGCGCAGGACCAGGCATACTGGTTATTGCAGGCACAGGCGCCGCCGTACTTGCCCGCGATGAAGCAGGCCACCATGTACGAACCGGCGGCTGGGGGCCGCTCCTCGGCGATGAAGGCAGTGGTTATGGGATTGCTGCGGCGGCGCTGCGCGCCTGCGCACGGGCTGTGGATGGGGTTGCCCCCCAGACCATGCTCATAGAAAGCCTGCCGGAAGCGGCGGACCTCGCTTCATTCAATGATTTTGTCGCATGGTCCGCGCGCGCAAGCAAACGGGATATTGCGGCATTGGCGCCGTTTGTTGCTGCTGCCGCAGAGATGGGCGACATTGTGGCCTGTTCCTGCATCGAAGAGGAAGCGCGACGCCTGGCAGCGCTGGCGCTAAGCGCCCAGGAAAAACTGGAACTCGAAGACAATGTTCGTCTTTTTGAATATGGTGCGTTGCTGGAATCATGTCCTGTTTTTCGTGATGCATTCCGTGAAGCAGTCAATTGTTACGGCGAAGTGCAGTTACTTCCGTGCTTACTTCACGGCCATCACGCTGCTTATGAACTGGCATCATGGAAGGAAACACC
>CAZBNU010000098.1:0-1431 GCA_964493075.1 uncultured Nitrospirales bacterium
ATCCCGTTGGGATATTGAATACAAACATTCGCTTTTCGTTTTTACTTTCCATTTCCACATTATGCAGGTAAGGAAAAGAACCCGATTTCGAACGATCAGATCCCATGTCTCCTTGGGTGCTAGACAGATGCGATCTTTCTCGCATTCAGACCTATATTTTGGGTTTCGGAAAATTCTGCCTTACGAATTATTCTTCACCGGCGGGGACAGGGCAATTCTGAATCCCTGGTAGCGGCTTCGGTAATCGGGAAAGTTGTAATACCGATCGGCTGCACGACAGTGACTGCTGGAATAGCGCCAACTACCGCCTCGGCCCACGCGATGATCGCCTGTTTCCGGGCCTGCGGGATTCGCAAAGCCGCTTTTGCTGTAGTAGTTGTCCTGATACTTGTCGTGGCACCATTCCCACACATTACCTGCCATATCAAAACACCCTGCCGGACTGGCACTGGAGATGGTTTTCACTTCGGTATTGGTCAGGCTAACCGGGTTTACGCCATTGTACCAATCCACCGGGGAAGTGTAGGGCATGCTGTCAAGACCCAGCGGGTTGGCATAGTCTTCCTCATAAAAATTGGCACGGGTGAAATCCAATTCATCACTGGATACGCCATAACGAAAGTGCTTTGTGCCGTCCCACGCAGCGGCACGTTCCCACTCAGCCTCAGTAGGAAGCCTGAACCCCTGTGGAAGGGGATGCACACGCGTCCATGTTTCAGTATCGTAGCAAGGGGTCATGCCGTATATTTCGCTCAACCAATTACAATACGCAACGGCACCATACCAGGTTACCATCTGCACAGGATGGTTGTCCATGGCGACTTCTCCCCCAGTCCCTTTGCGCGTCAAGACCTCGAACGCCCCTATTCCATAGTGGATTTGCGATCCGACTCCGGTGCTCATGGTGTCTGCGATCGGTTTGCCATAGGCCCATATTTCATCGCCATCATAGGGGTCCCCCTCGCTGTTTTGCAGTAATCCCTTTTGAAGCGCCCAGTTCAAAACCTCAACATATTCCGAATTGGTCACGGGGTAACGACCGATTGCATAGGCATCGAGGAACACCCGGTGTACGGGCAGCTCATCAGCCTCCCCTTGGTCGTCATAGGTTCGCCCCATCTCAAACCAGCCGGATGAAACGGTCTGCATAGGGGGAAGCGCTTTTTCTTCCTCGTTACATCCGGGAATGAGGAGTGCCAGACATAAACTTAAAGGAAAAAATACTTGTAAACATTTATTAACACTCATTGAATACCATGCCTTGTATGTTATGAGCGAAACCAGTTTTTCAACTGAGCGATGCTACTGACACAAAACTTTTAACATCAACTGCTACTCTATATCTATTATACCCTGCTTTTCTGTATTGTGTAAAATAAAAGAGAAATCCCGGAGCAACAACGATCTATTACTCCGGGACATCAGAATCAA
>CAZBNU010000098.1:1531-13742 GCA_964493075.1 uncultured Nitrospirales bacterium
TCTATCACCAGATTCAGCAGATTGTTATCCGCTTCAGCGAAGGGCGCGGTGCCTGCAAGGGTAAACAATTGGTTGGCAGAAACAGCGGGTGGTATGAGTTCACCGATACCTGTCTGCACAGCCGCTTCGAGCAGGGGTACGGCCCCGTAAACAATACCACGGTTTGAAGTTCCAAATTCAGACGCGAGGTCATATCGCTCTTCTATGCCGCCCAGCCCGTCACCACGCAGTCGGGCACTGCGCAATTCGTATCTGCCATCTCCAATTACAATTGTGGATGCATAACCAGGTGGATTTGTCTTCACCATATTCACAGCATCAGTCAGATTAAGCGCATCATACATTAACGACCTTATAAGCGGCAGGGCATTTGCCTGTCCGTTATCAGTGGCGGCGGGATCAACGATTTCAACAGCTGAAATGGCGCCGAGGTTAACGCCGACATGACCAATAGCAAGCCCGGCGTAGGTAAACATCAGGTGAGGCGCACCGAGATCGGGGATATACAGGACAGCGCACTGGTATTGGTGCAAGTCACGCGCTGCAGGCCCGTTGATGCTGATGGCATGACCACTGTCAGATGTGGAGATCAACTCCCGGTATACGGCGGCAGTTGCGCCACGCCAAACGCCTGGTGTTTCGTGCAGGATAGCCGCATGTGCGTCCTGTATCTGCTGCAACGTAACCGTAACACCAGGCGCTTCAGACAGCCCTTGGATTTCGTCCAGAATGCGGGTGTCCATGGTGGCTGCTGCCGCAAGCCATGCCGCTTCCAGATAGGCGTCGTCCAGACCGGTTTCATCCTTCCATGCCGTCAAATAGTCAGGGATAAATGCGTTTATCTCCTCCGCCATCAGTTGCCCGTAGTAATAGCCCATATTGTAGGGTGTTCCATAGGCCACAATAACGGGTAACTCCTCTTCACCAAAAGGCACCGCGTCCGGACGTTCCACATTGGCCACATAGCCTGTGAAATCCGGATAAGCCTCCGGCACAACGCGCACTCCAGTAGTGAACGTAAAGTCAGGGACTTCATAACCCAGCATGTTCAAAATAAAACGTAATTCGATGTGGAAAGAGGCTGTGTTTGCAAACTGCAGTTGCACGAAGAAAGCGGCATAATGATTTTCCGCAGGGGTTGGCGGCGGTGCGACATATACGCCGGGCGATTGGGATGCGAGGTCGGTGTAGGTCCAGGAATTATCAGGAAGTTTGTAGTCACGAAAGTCCCGCAAGCCCGCTTCGGGCTGTTCCGCCTGCCAGAGCCGCACCGCGGTTGGCAGATTATCATGATCAACTTCCACGCGAATCGAACCATCCGCTTCGAAGGAATAGGTAAACTGTGGCAGCGGGATATTCTGGGTGACAGCCATGTACCAGGCTATCAACATTCCCACCGGATTCCCGGGATCATCCAGTTCCATTTCCGTGTCAAGCCCGCCCATGCCGTGGCCCATATCAGGTATATAACAGAGATGAGATTCCCCTTCAAGTTCGTGGTAATACATTTCCGCTGTATCAGGCACGAAGAACTCGTCACCAGTAGCGTTCAACATGAACTTGGGCATGGCGTATCTGCCCTTCTTCGCGTATTCAAAGGGGTCAACGTAATTTATCAACGCAATCGCTTCATCCGTCAGTTCACCTCCTTCAACTGACGGGAGGAGACGGTCAAATATGTTTTGTTGCGCGTATTCGTAGATGGCGGGCGACCAGAAGCCGTATGCCTTGCGGTGATGCAGTAAATGTTCTTCCATGTTCAAGACATTGATCACAATAGGGACGATTGCGCTGACGCGGTCATCAATCGCAGCGGTCATCCAGGTAGTCCAGCCCCGCTTGGACGCGCCGGCAACGATAAATCCGTCTATGGGGGTCACGTTTGCCAGAATCTCTTCGGTCATATCCATTGCTTTGACCGCCGCTTTCGCCATGGGAAATAAAAGCGGCCAATCCGGATTCGGATTGCCGTTGGTTTCCTTATAGGAATCAATGAACTTGTCGTAAGAATAGGCAATGATGGCATCCTCTGTCCGTCTTTTAAGAAGAAAATCTGTGCTGCTTGCATTGTCCTGCTCACCTGGCGGTACGACTTCATCGTTGAAGTAAATGGGTTGGCAGGGGATATTTTTTACGTGCACAACGACCGTTCCCGTAATAACCGACAGATACTCTATCAATTCTTCTACATAGGCAGTGGAAGTTCGGCTGCCGCCGTCAATTAACAACATGGCCTGATCACTGATTTTGTATTGGGGCACCACGATGGTGACGGGATGAATCCATTCCACGTAACCTTCGTAGACCGATTCATCGGGATTCCAGCACTGTGAAGTCATGGTATCCACAAGATACGCATCGGCAACATGTAAATCATACCCTTCCTGCGTCCAGATAACTTGTTGCGTTCGAGGGTCCGTGTAGTCAAAGCAATAATCTTCTTTTGAGATGTAATCGTACATGGATGCCTGCATGGTTATGGTTTGAGAGGCGGAAACCGTCAGCAGCGTGGCGCCGTTTTCAGCCATACTATGCTTGTAGGATACGGTCAGTGTTGCTGTATACGCGCCTTCGGTCATGTACTTGTGTTCCGGTGAAATTTCTGTACTGGTATTGCCATCGCCGAAATCCCACGAATAGGCCTCAATGTTCACAGCGCCGGACGGTTGAATGCCGGGAATAAACTTCACACTGTCCAAAAAAGCGTAAGCGGTTTCCGGGGTTGCAGAAAACGCTGCCGATGGCGGCACATCAACGGTGATAGTTGTGATTGAGGTATCAGCGTCATCGTCTGCATTGACTGTGAGGGTTACTGTATATTCGTCAGGTGCGGCAAAAACGTGGTCTACGAGTATCCCCGTCTGCTGAGAACCATCACCAAAGTCCCAGGTGTAGGTAACAACAGCGGCATCTCCAACATAACTTTCCGATGCGTCAAAAGTGACCGTCTCACCTACCCAGACAAACTCAGGCGACCAGGTGAACGCGGCAGTAATATTGGGTTCCCCTTCGCCTTCTACAGGCTCGCCCTCGCCTTCTACAGGTTCTCCTTCACCTTCAGCGGGCTCACCCTCGCCTTCCACGGGTTCCCCTTCCTGTATTTCGCCTTCGCCTTCGACAGGTTCACCTTCTACGGGCTCCCCTTCACCTTCCACCGGCTCTCCTTCCGTTATTTCTCCTTCGCCTTCCCCCGTCTCCCCTTCGCCTTCTGTCGGTTCACCTTCTGCGGGTTCCCCTTCACCTTCCATCGTTTCGCCTTCTTCGGGTTCGCCTTCACCCTCTTCCGGTTCCCCTTCCTGTGGCTCCCCTTCCCCTTCACCAGTGTCATCCAACACAAAGTATGCTGTTATCTGCATGTTCTTGTTCACGATTAATGACGTATTCGCGCTGTCACTGGTGTGGTCGCCGTCCCAACGGTCAAACACGTAGCCTTCACCTGCTTCCGCACCAAGCGTCAGCGTCGAGTTTCGCTTGTACTGTTCCAAGTCAGGATCGCGCAACACCACGCCAGCGCCTTCCGGGGACACCGACACCTCAACGGTATACTTTGGTGCACATCCGAAAGAAGTTATGATAATGACCACCCCAAAGATGCCCCACAGAATACGCGAAGAATAAGTACTGAACATAATGATACATCTCCTGATGTTGTAATGCGTAAACAAGCGCTTCTTGAAAGGGTCGAAACCCAGAATATTAACTGTTCAAAGTATACGTGATTTTAGCATATATTGCAATGAAAGTGGGGCACGAAAAAAGGCGGTCTTCCAAATGGGAAAACCGCCTGGGCGTATTTCTATGTTTTCGACCTAAATCCCAAGTCTGTTCAGGGCGATGAATTCTTCTGGGGTGCGGGTGATCACCGGCGTATAGCCAGAAAGCGGCTGTATCTGCTGGTGGTAGGCATCAAGGAAACTGAATGCCTGCGGGAAATAGGCTTCTTCCGCTTCTGCCGGCGGCACAATCCAATTGGGCGCACCAACGACACACACCGGCGCGTCAAGGTCGTCAAAGGCTATCTGGCTGATCTGGCCTGCGATGGTGTGCATGTAACTGCCCCGTTCACAGGCGTCACTGGCAACGATTATTTTTCCCGTCTTCTTCAGGGAGGCCACGACCTTTTCGTAATTGAAGGGCACCAGCGTCTGGCCGTCTATGACCTCAACCGACACGCCAAATTCGCTTTCGAACCGTTTGGCGGCTTCCATGGCGCGGTAGAGCGTCGCGCCGAAGGTAAGAATCGTCAGATCGCTGCCTTCCTTCATGATCGCAGGTTCCCCAAAAGGCAACCGGTAGTAGTCGGAGGGCACACCGCCCGGCTGGAATGTCTCCACCTGGTTATAGAGGCGTTGACTTTCAAAAAACACTACCGGATCATTGCCGCTCATCGCGGTAGCCAACAGTCCCTTTGCCGTGTACGGCGTGGCAGGGAAAACCACCTTCAAACCGGGAACATGGGCGCATAGTGCCGTCCAGTCCTGCGAATGCTGGGCGCCATATTTCGCGCCAACAGAGACGCGCAGCACGATGGGCAGTTTCAGCAATCCTGCGGACATGGCCTGCCACTTTGGCATCTGGTTAAACACTTCATCACCGGCACGTCCCATGAAGTCGCAATACATCAGTTCCACCAGCGGACGTCCGCCTTCCATGGCACAGCCCACGGCAGTACCAACAATGGCAGCCTCTGAAATGGGCGAGTTGAAAAGACGATAATAGGGGATGGCCTCGGTAAGTCCCTGGTAAACGGCAAACGCGCCGCCCCAATCGCGGTTCTCTTCGCCGTAAGCCACGACCCGGTGGTCGTTGTAGAAATGATGGATAACCGTCTCAAACAGGGCTTCCCCGAAAGTGACCGCTTTGGTCGCTTTCAGTGTGGAGCCGTCATCGGCAATACCGGAACGCGACTTCTTTGCTATGGAAAGGAGGCGCGGATTTTCTTCCAGCGGCAGGGTCACATCTTCCTTGCGGCGCAGTCCAGGCAATGTCTCCAGCACTTCATTATTGAACATGAGTTGAGACACACCCTGATGGGGCGTCAACACCATGCGCGGCGACGTATCTTCGCTTACGGCCAGACGGCAGGCCTTGGTCACTTTGCGTTGGGCGTATGCATTGATTTCGTCCACCTGCGTCTGTGTTACTACGCCTGCAGCGACCATCTTGCCTGAAAACTCGACGAGCGGGTCCACGGCACGCCACATATCAATCTCTTCGCGCTCGCGATAGGCCGACTGGTCACTGGGCGAATGCCCTGCCTGACGGTAGCACAACACGTCCAGCAATACGGGGCCATCGCCTTTCTTGATAAGGGCGAGTTTACGCTTGTAGGCATCAGCCAGAGCAAGGGGATTATTCCCATCCACAACCTCTGCGTGCATGTTGTCCGGGTTTACACCCGCGCCCACACGCGCCATGAAATCGAAGCCCATGGTTTCGCCGATTGGTTGCCCGCCCATACCGTAAAAATTATCCATAAAATTGAAGATAAGCGGCAGTCCGCCCTGCATGAATTTGGGCCAGAGCGTTTTGAACTGGGCCATGGACGCAAAGCCCAGCGCTTCCCAAACAGGACCGCATCCGATGGACGCATCCCCGATGTTGGCGATACAGATACCGCCGAGTTCACCGATTTTCTTGTACAGTGCCGCGCCCGTGGTAATATCTGCGCTACCACCTACAATAGCATTTGCAGGATACACGCCGAAGGGGAGACAGAAGGCGTGCATGGAGCCGCCCATACCTTTGCTGAATCCGGTCTCACGGCCAAAAATTTCAGCTAGCAATCCATAAAGCAGGAAGTCAATGCCCAGTTCCTCCTCCCCTATGGTAGCAAGAACAGGTTTCTTTCTTCCTTTCGGTGTAATAGAAAGCCCGTTCCAATCGGGTTCATTTTTCTGTACGATATTAAGAAGCACCCCGTCAAAATAATTTTCCATGATGCCTGTGAGCGCGTTGCCGGTGAGGTCCTCCACAGCACGCAGTCCTTTGGCCAGAATTTCGCCGTGGCTGCGGTGACTGCCAAACAGGTGATCGTTGGGGTTAAGATAAACGCATTCACCTACGGCAGCGCCTTCCTGGCCGATGGAGAGATGCGCCGGGCCTGCGTGGTTATATTCAATACCCTGGTAAGCGCCCAATTTCTTGATGTTATCAAGCATGGTCTCGAATTCGCGAATCAACGCCATATCCCTGTAGATGCGCAGGCAACGTTCCACGGACACGCCGTCCTTCGCCGTAATTTCATCTTTTAAGGTCTTTTTGTATGTGTTGACCGGAATCTTTTTGAGCGTTATGGAACCGCTTTTGCGGACATTTTCCGGGTTAACAATCAGTTTTTTCGTCATGAGAATCAGCCTTCTTACTGGTAGTTTGGTTTGTTTTCGTTGTGTAGAAATACCCGATTAGGATTCGGGTTCGGCAATTGTATCATATCAACGGCGTAGTCTACGAGTTGAGAACATTTATCGGCACTGAATGCCAGATTATCAACCACAAAGAACACAAGAAACACAAAGATTACTTGTTCAACGTTCAAGGTTGTGGGCAATGCCTGCGAAAGAGAGTTCCTCTACTATTGAATGAGACCCATTTCGCGCAGCAGCGCATTCAGCGTATCCATGCTTTTACCTTCCAGCGGCACAAGGGGAAGGCGCAGGTTATTTTTGATGATTCCCATACGGGAAAGGGCTGCCTTTACGGGCATGGGGTTGGTTTCAATGAACAGTGTTTTGAAGAGCCGTGACATCTTGTAATGTATCTTGCGGGCTTGTTCATAGTCCCCTGCTGCTGCCAGTTTGCATAGGGCTGCCACATCTGCAGGCATAACATTTGCCGCCACTGAAACGACACCCGTTGCGCCAACAGCCATCATGGGCAGCGTCAGGCCATCATCTCCCGAAAGCACGGTGATGGCACAGCGTTCCAAAATCTCCGTCACCTGGTCAACACTGCCGCTGGCCTCTTTTACGGCCACGATATTGGGTACTTCAGATAATGTAGCAATAGTGTCCGCAGACATTTTGATACCGGTGCGTCCGGGTACATTGTATAGCATGATGGGGATATTCACGGCCTCGGCAATGGTCTTATAGTGGGCAATCTGGCCTGCAGGGGTTGGCTTGTTGTAATAGGGCGTGATAAGAAGCGCTCCGTCACATCCAGCTTCGAGTGCGTACCGTGTGAGACCCAGTGCCTCGGCGGTATTGTTGGAACCGGTGCCCGCTACCACGGGAACACGTCCAGCGACCCGTTCCACAGTAAAGCGGATGCATTCCTTCTGTTCGGCATGCGACAATGTTGCCGCCTCACCTGTGCATCCACAGGGCACGAGGCCATCGGTGCCGTTTTCCAGTTGAAAATCAATCAGGCGTCCATAGGCATCGTAATCCACCTCGAGATTGTCGGTAAAAGGCGTCACAAGCGCCACATAAGATCCACGATAGGTCATAAAAGTCTCCAAAGGTTGTGTTGATTGCGTGTTTCCCGAATCTTAATCAGAAGGGCACATCCTCTTCTTCTTCCTCATAAGGATCGTCGTATATGGGATCAAAATTACTTTCCGGAGGGGCCACGCTGGACGCAGGCCCGGGATCGTTTTGCGCCGCACCACTATGATCCAGATTCCTGAACCGTTGCTTATTGGCCTGAAACAGTAAGTCAAAGCGGCCTGTGGGGCCATTGCGTTGTTTCGCGATATTGGCGATAATGATATTTTCCCTGTTCTCACGCTCGGAAGCGGGCGGCCTGGACAGGATAATCACCACATCCGCGTCCTGTTCAATAGCGCCGGATTCACGCAGGTGCGACAGTTTAGGTGTTCCCTTGTCGTCTTTTTCCGCTTCACGGCTCAATTGGGATAGGGTCATTACCGGCACATGAAGTTCCCGGGCAAGCCCCTTTATGGAACGCGATATTTCCGAAATTTCGGTCTGTCTGTTTTCGTTTCTGCTGGAACTGTGCATCAACTGCATATAGTCAATGATAATCAGGTCTAATTTATCCTGTGCCGACTGTCTGCGCGCCTTTGAACGTAATTCAAGCGGGGTCAGACCTGCCGACTCATCAATGTATATTTTTGCCCGGTCGAGCATACCGGCGGCTTTCTGTACTTTACTGAATTCCGCATCTGCCAGAAAGCCTTTTCGCAGACGGTCCGAATCCACTTCGCCCACCATGCACAAAAGACGTTGCACAAGCTGCTCTTTTGCCATTTCGAGACTGAACAGCAGCACACACTTTCCTTCACGGATGGCGGCGTTGGCAGCAATGTTCAGCGCAAACGCCGTTTTACCTACAGAGGGACGTGCCGCCAATACAATCATGTCTGCCGCCTGTAGACCGGATAGTTTAAGGTCCATTTCCGTGAACCCGGTTTTTAGCCCGGTAATGCTGTCCCCCGATTTAATCTGCTGCTCAATGCGATGCACCCCTTCCTGCAACAGTTCGGATACGGCATAAATGCGGTTGGTCTGACGTTGTTCGTTGAGGGCGAAGACTTCCTTCTCAGCGCCGTCGAGCAGCTCCTCCACCTCCTGCTGCCCCTGGTATGCATCAACGGTGATCCTTGCACAAGACTCTATGAGACGCCTGCGCAAGGACTTTTCGAGTACAATCTTTGCATAATACTCAACATTCGCGGCGGTTGGAACCACGGAGACCAGTTCTACCAGATACGACTCACCCCCCACTTTTTCAAGGGCATCACGACGGTTGAGTTCGTCAATGAAAAGCACCCGGTCAAGGGGTTTATTGTCATTGAAAAGGCTGACAATGACATCGTAAATAATCTGGTGGGCCGGAATAAAAAACACATCATGCTCGCCATGATGCAAAATCTCCACCGCCGCACCGATGGCTTCACCGCGCATCAGCATGGCGCCGAGGACCGCACGCTCCGCATCAATATCCTGAGGCGGCATACGGTCATAGAGATTTGCGGGGGCGGCGCCCCCGGTTCGGGGTTCCGACCGCGTTGCCATATTATTCCCTGAACGCCGCGTCCGACGCTTCAGCAGCCAACATTTCTTCGTCTACAACGGTGGTCACTTCTTCGTGCAACCCGGTTACCCAGGCTTTGACCGATGCTTCGATGCCGGAAATGAGGCGCACTTTCACGGAGAAAATACCGAGCGATTTGATGGGTTCTTCCAGTATCACCTGCTTGCGCGATACCGTAAATCCATGTTCCGCAAGTTTTTCCGCGATCATTGCAGTGGTAACGCTGCCGAAGATTTTGTCTTCTTCGCCCGCACGCATCTGGAATTCCAGCGTGAGATCGCGCATCTGATCGGCAACCTGCGTCAATTCACCACGGCGTTTCTCTTCTTTGCGTTTAATCAGCCGCATTTCATGTTCAATCTGCTTGGCGCTGGCCGAATCCGCCTGCACGGCAAGTTTTCTGGGAATAAGGAAATTGCGTGCGTAACCATCCGCCACATGTACCTGATTACCCATTTCACCGAGGTTTTCAACGTTTTCACAAAGAATAACATTCATCGTTCAACACACTCCATTGCTACCACACAGTTTCAGTTTACTGCGTGCTTTTGTTTTTCAATTTATCTATTGACCAGAACCAGATTCATTATCGGGCGGTTCCGGAACTTTTACCGGTGTTATCTTACGCCGGAAGTCCGTCCACGTATCAAAAAAACCAAATATGCTTAACGTAAAAATAACATTCAACAGAAACATGACCACCAGCAACAGGTAAAGCATCGCTGGTCGCCATTTCCAGACATGTGCCACATAGCACAGGATTGAAAGGCCATTGATCCAATACACCGTTGCTAATGCCAGCAAACCGTTCCAGGAAACAAAACGCACCACATCATTTGGCCATCGGCTATCCCAAAACCATAAGCCTGCAAGTCCAATAGCAACCCAGACCAGAGGTTCTGGCGTCCGCATCCATATAAAACGCCAATTTGCCGCGTTAAAGGGCATCTGCATGCCATACCGCCAGTATACAGGAACGCTCATGGCAGTCACCAAAAGCATTACAGAACTTAACAACGCGCCAAAATAAAGGTATGGCAGGTTATCAGACACCCATCCGAACACTTCGGTTATGGTTTCGACTTGTTCTGCTGCACTTTCGGAACTATCGGATTCAAGTGTTGTTGCATACTCCTGAAATGCTGCCTGCAAATCGGCGCGCAGCACACTCCAATCGGTGGCAGACCACGTCGTCAGAAATGCAAACACCGCGAAGGTTACCAGCGTAACGGATACGCCCAGGGAAACCTGGCGCCGAGCCAACATACCCAGCAACAAGCCAAATGACGCTGTAATCCCAAAAAAAAGCCCATAGACCAGACTTCCCGTGATCAAAATCGGCACACCAACAGCACACAAGAGCATGCTGACAGCCGCCTTTTCGTTACGGGAAAGCCAGAAATAGGCAATGGGCATTTGAAACAGCAACATGGCGAACACATCCAACCCTGTTGCCAGCAACAACGCCATGACCGCCGATAAAACGAGGCCTATACTCCAGTAAGAACGCATCATAAAAAGACAGTCGCGCCGACGCACTTGCCGACGCGACCTGTCTACTTGCTTTAATCGGCCAGGTACGGAAGCAACGCCGCCTGCCGTGCCAGTTTAATAGCACGGTTCAGCATACGCTGGTGCTTTGCCGTAGCGCCGGTAATACGGCGGGGAATAATTTTCCCCCGTTCCGTTACATAGTGTCTCAACAGGTTCACGTCTTTGTAGTCAATATATACTACGCGATCGATGGTCAGCCGACACACCTTGGGGCGCAAGGCCTTTTTCTTTTTGCGGCGACGCGACTTCTTCTCGCGCACCTTTGATTTTATCTTTGCAGATATACTTGCCATATCCGGTATTCCTTCAAGGTTTCCGGTTAAAAGGGAATGTCATCTTCAGGGATGGGTTCTTCGATTTCACGGGGCACATGCCGTTCAGATGTTTCCTGACGTGGCGCGGACGAACGATTGCCGCCGCCGCCACTGGAATCATCCCAGTCAAGAGGGGTCACGCGCTGTGCGTTAATTTCCATCTTGGAGCGTCTCTGTCCTGTATTGGCGTCTTCCCACTCACTGGTGCGAAGGCTACCTTCAATCAGTACAGGACGCCCTTTGCGCAAGCGTTCACCAACAAACTCAGCACTTGGGCCCCAAACGGTAACATCAGCAAAAGTGGTTCTTTCCTGACGCTCACCATTGGCATCCTTGTAATAACTGGAATTAGCGATCCCTAATTTGCAAAAGGGTTTGCCAGAAGAAGTGTATTTCAAATCAGGGTCTCTAGTCAGTCGTCCTGCCAGAAATAACTTGTTCAAATCAGGCATTCTTAAATCACTCATTCCATATCCCTTTTCTGTTTCTACGCTACCAACTTTCTTAAGGCGGCTAATTCCCTTTTGTAACTAAGGGCCTCAGCCGATTATATCAACTGTTATTCATCGTCACCATCATCATCGTCGTTATCATCGTCCACAGGCAATTTCTCATCGTCTTCATCCACAATCCGTCTGCGCGGCGTTGGGATGCGCTCATCACCTTCATCATCATCGTCGTCATCGTCGTCATCGCCTCTGGATCTGCGTGCGGCACTTGCCTGCAATGCTTCCTCATACTGTTTTTGCTGTTCTTCTTCCAGTTTCAAGGTCTGCGCATCAAGGTAGAGCACCAGATATCTGATAACCGGTTCCATCAGTCGCAGTTGTTGTTCAAACCGCTTAATGAATTCCGGGTTGGCTTCAAAACGTAATACGATATACACGCCTTCGACGTGTTTGTTGATCGTATACGCAAGTTTGCGTTTACCCCAGACATCGGAGCGCACGATAGTTCCACCGCTGTTGGAAATCAACGCTTCCACATCAGCCGCTACCGTTTGGATGGCACTTTCGTCCAGTTCGGGCGAGATAATGTACAGCGCTTCGTATGTTCTCAATAGTATTCACCTCCTTTTCGGCACAAAGAGACGTCTACGTCTCATAGTTGGGATTATTAGAACGGGTAGTATATCAAATGTTTACGGATATACTCAAGTAAAAACGACCTATAAAAAAACGCTTTTTAGGATTTCGATTGGGATCGCGATTTCGATTTTTGACTTCTACCACAAAGTCTATGTCGAAATCCAAATCAAAATCGAAATCCATAGCACAACTTTACCGTCATTCCCGTGAAAACGGGAATCCAGAAGATACAGGAAAAACTGTTAACGCCAGATG
>CAZBNU010000099.1:0-5029 GCA_964493075.1 uncultured Nitrospirales bacterium
AATCAGTTTCCAGCAGGTAGGCCCCTTGTTCTCGTCCCATTCCGGCGGCTTGTAGGGCATGCTCAGGCTCATGGTGAGCAGGCAGGTGGAAGCAGGTTTATGGCCTGCCTGTAATTTTCCCACAAAGGCCGGATCGGTGATTCGGATGGCCAGCATCTGATTGCCCGAAGTGAAAACGCCTTGCCAGGTGGCTTCGCCAGTGGTGCGCTTTCGTGCAGGTCGCGCCCGAAAATCATCCGCATATATCAGTTCCAGCGAGCACTGTTCCTCCCGTGGTTTTTGGTGCAACAGGTCAAAGGGAACGCTGCTATCAAGAGTGTGCAGGACGCAGTCCTTCTTTTTCGCATAAGGCCGGAGATCGCTGGGCGTCATCTGCCCATGATGAATCCACTTGCCAGGCAGGAGCGTTCGGTTCTCTTTCTCGAACCCGTAGTCAGGGCCGGTGGCCGCCAGGGGCAGTTCGATAATGTCCAGCAGTTTCGGGAAGTAGCCGTCCAGTTTCATGGCGGTACGCGGTATGCGTCCATCCTTGAGGTGTGTTACGGGACGCACCCACTTGCCTGTGTCGAGGTCAATGCCAGCAATGCACCAGTCTGAATGTTTCCATGAGTTGGCGAGGACTACCAACCGCGTCATAGTCATAGATGCACAATCTCCACATTCTCCAGGCACTTCTGGACGCGTTCAGCCAGCAACCGCCGGTGACAGTGCGTTGGCTCGGCTTCGCTGCATAGCAGGCAGTCCCCGTTGCGCAACACTTTTACGGCGAGGCCATCTGCTCTGCGCCGCTCCATAAGCTTGGCGTAAGCAACTTCGTATGTTTCCCAGGAACCTTTATTTTTCTTGTACTCTTCAAGGAGTTCTGGTGTGGGCGCGAACTCCGGTTGATGGGTGTACCCGATGCCGCCAATGGCACTGAGGAAATACTGCAAATCCCGTGCTTTCGCGAAACCCGCCAGTTGCGACGTGTTGTTGAGGCGAACATCAACAATGCGTTGCACGCCTGCCCGCTGCAATGTGGTGAAAAAGGTTTCCGCAGATTTTTGCGTAAAGCCGATGGTGAATAATTTCATTCGTCCTCCTGACCGGTCTGGTACTCCAGTTTTGCCGCCTGTAACGCGTATGCTCTATCAATCAGTCCCTCGGTGCTGGTCAAATCGCCAAACAGTTCCGGTTGAAGTTTATGCAATGCCACCAGACGTTCCAATGCGTCGTCGTGGGTTTCCGTGTTGCCATCTCCCAAAATATGGACAATAGGCAGGCCGGGGCGTAATTGTCTGATTGTGCGACAAATCAATATCGTACGGTGACAGGTTATGGGATCGGCTTCAGAACACATTATAGCCACGCGGTAGCGTTCGAGTCCCTGGAAAAGACGTTCCAACCCGGTTTGGAAGAGGGGGAGTTGGGCAATCCGTTCATAACTTGCACGTCCGTTGACGTAGCACGATTCCTCGCTGCGCCTTGCGCCCAGTTCGCGTCCCAGAAACACATACTGGATATCCATTTCACGAAGGGTGTTCTCCAGCACTTCTCGGTTGAAGTGGGGGGTATATTGGCTGTAAGGCTGGGAGCGCACATCGGCTATGGCGGAAATGTTGTTGTCCGCAAGCAGGGTTGTGAAGTCCTGCTCCGAATGATTTGAATGTCCCACAGTAAACAGCATTTCAGTAGTCATTTGCAATTCCATGATAGGTGAAGAGGATAAAAAAAACAGATACACGTGCTATGAATTGCTACCCCAGACACTTCAACGTAGCGCGCAGCCCATCCTCATAATTGCCGGTGGAATAGCCGCATTCAAGGGCGACAAAGCCGTCGTATCCGGTTGCAGCAATGGCGTTGAAGATGTTGGCGTAGTTCAGTTCGCCCGTGCCGGGTTCCTGGCGTCCGGGGTTATCTGCCACATGAAAATGGCCGATATAGTCAATGTTTTCAGTGAAGTTGCGGATGACGTTGCCTTCGGTAATTTGCTGGTGGTAGATGTCGAAAAGCATCTTGATGTTCGGGCTGCCGACAGCCTTGAGGATTTCCACGGTCTGATCGGTGCGGGTCAGGAAAAAGCCCTTGTGGTCCACCAGCGGGTTTAGCGCTTCCATCAGAAGCGTTACGTCATTTTTCTCGGCAATGGGGGCAAGGCGTTTCAGGCATTGGATGACGTGTTCAGTCTGTTCATCGTGCGAGATGTCCTTTCGTGTATTCCCAGTCAATCCCACCAGATGCCTGCAATTCAGACGCTTGGCCAGCGCTACCCGTTCCACGAACATTTCGACCGTTTTATCGTGTTCCGCCGGTTGCACCATCCAGCCCGATGAAATTGCTCCTGCGCCCGCGATGCAGCTGATCTCCAGCCCCAGCGCGTCGGCCTTGGCGCGTATCTTTTCCGGATTACCCATAGGATACAGCCATTCATAGGCGGGAAGCCCCCATTGCGCCGCCACATCGAGTTTTTCTTCGGGGGTAATGCCAGGAAACCAGTCCAACGGCGCAGCAATTTTCAACTTGGCATTCGCAAAGGGTTTCGGAGTGTCAGGTGCTGCCAATGCCGTATTCAGCCGGACAACACCAGTCCCGGCAATCGCCGCCGCACCAGCATGCAAAAAAGTGCGTCTCAACATGAAAAGAATTTCCTTTCTATAGTGTGTTCATAGTGTAGCCTATGGCAAAACCCATAAACAATCATCCTATTTGATTTACTTTGAGCAAAAACAGTGGATTACATGTTATACTGTATTTGGTTAAAGTCGCCAGCGAAAGTTTATTAGATATCATGAAAGAGCAGGCATCATACCCGTCAGTGGCCCTCACCTGCGGGAATGCCGAGTATGCAATTATGATTGCAAGGAATATATCTCATGAAAACGAAGACCCGTCTTATAACTCTTGTATCAGTGATTGTTATTGGCATGCTTGCAGTCATCTTTTTCCCGATGGCAATGAAGGTGTCCGCTCAGGGTGACACTCTGGATATGGGATTGGTATTGGACTTTATCATTGGCTCCAAGACAATATCAGGAGTGGATGTTGTATCCCAGTGGCGAGATGATGATGTTCCGCAGGTCATCAATACACCAATACCAGAGGGAGAAGACATCTTCAGTGGTGCAGAAGTTCCGATACAGGCGTCTTTGGAGGGAGAGCGAGAAGCGGGCGAATATCTGTATTATGTCATGCAGATGGAAGGCGATACCAGTGCATATGGCATGGCGGAAGGAGAGGAGTATTACTGGAATATTGAGAACAATCTTTATATCGGTCCCGTTGAAAGCGAACAATTCTATACAGCCTTTGATATAAACCGCATCGCGCCAAAGTTATTGGCGGCAGCCGTTGATTCCTACAGGATCAATATTTACGGTCTTATATCGCCCGAAAGCAATGTTTCTGCAAGCACGTTGTTGTATACCCGCATTAGCTACCCTATGAGCATTGATCTGAATCTGGAGCCGCTCCCGGTTTATGACAATGCCCTGCCTGCGGACTTGTTTGCTGCACTGCCGGAAGGAAATGCATGGTTTGCCCATAACATCAAGAGAAGTGTTGCTGCCGCATCTTTGTATTTTCCCGACCGTGATCTTGCGCCAGGACAGGCAGCGGGTACTGTGCGGCTTATGCCGGATACAATATACGACTTGTATTTTTCAACAATTGCCGAATTGCCCACGTCGGATGCCTTGGTTGTCTCAGGTAATACCGTCGGAGTTGTGCAGAATGCAAACCATTTTGACTATTTGTTCGATGATGAAGACCCTGCAGCGATACAGGCAGTTCTTGATAATGCGCCAGGGGAGTGGCTGGATTCGGGGTCAGGTCATAAGTACGCCATAGGCATATCAATACTGACGGATGACGGCACAAAAGCGATTGTTCCCGTAGATGAGTTTTCGGGCTCTCCGGGACGCCTTGAAATTGGAGGTGTTCACAATTATGTCCCCGATCCAAATGACAGGCGCACCCTGGGTTTATGGCGCTACCCCCTTGTTCTGCAGCAGGAAATATTGTCAGACGATTCCCTTGCCTACCTGTTCAGTCTTCCTGATGTTCCTGCAGCATGGACGCCCGTGGAAATAGCCATTGACTATGATGAACTGAATCATACACTTACTGCAGATATTACTCAGGGCGGCGCAATGATGCCCATGCTGGTGGCAACGATGCTGAAAAGTGACGGGATATATCCCAGTACAGCGGCAGTCTGCATTGAAACTGAAGTCACCATTGAAGGCACGATACCTGTATGGATGGGCGCACAACATCTTAATGGGTTGACGCTGTCGGAAGCGGAGGTGCGTTATGAGGCGCTTCTGGTCAAGGACGCAGTGGAAATGCCACTTTCTTTCCGCGAGGTGGGCGGGTATGCCGTGTCTGCGCTCGATCCCGATAGCAGCAATGAAGCATTTCTCACCGTTCCCGCGACATGGACAGCGGCCGGATTGGCAGATATCGTGATACGTGACAGGGAAAACTTCGCGAATGAGTCCTTGCTTGTTGATGCGATCGAGTTTGAAGATTCCCCCCCAACCATCACCCTTTTAGGGGATACAGAAATTATCCTGGAACTATGTCCCGATGACCCTGTTCCCGCACTGCCCGGTGCAACGGCAACGGACCTTTGCGATGGGGATATTACAGACGACATTATTGTTGGCGGTGATGAGGTGCTCCCCGAACCTGGTATTTATTTTGTTACCTACAATGTGCAGGACAGCGCGCTTAATTCTGCTCCCGAACTTACCCGCACCGTCACGGTTCAGATTCCCATTGGGCTGAATATTGTTCTGGACACCAATGAGATGGACATCGAATGCGGGAGTGCGTTTACCCCGCCGGAAGCACGCATCAGGAACGGATGTGCGGAAGAGTCGGGTGAAGCAACCTTTGAAGGAACAGTGGATGTGACAACACCCGGTGTATACGAGGTGACCTATTCGTATCCCGGTGCACCATCTGTTGTTCTCACGGTAACGGTGGTGGATACAACCGATCCGGTACTTACCCTTCTCGGTGATGCTGCGGTAACGGTGGAATG
>CAZBNU010000099.1:5129-13686 GCA_964493075.1 uncultured Nitrospirales bacterium
ACTGCTTTCGATGACTGCGATGGCGATTTGACGAGTGGCGTGGTTGTGGTTGGTGCAGTGGATACAGCAATACCCGACGTATATATCATTACCTACAACGTAAGTGACAGCGCCGGTAACGCAGCGACTGAAGTAACCCGCGCCGTGACTGTTGCGGATACAACCGATCCGGCGCTTACACTCGTTGGTCAGGATAGCGTGACGGTTGAATGTGGTGATGCCTATGCAGATGCTGGTGCAACAGCCTCGGATGTCTGTGACGGCGATTTGACGGCAAGCATTATTCAGGCAGGCGACGCTCTGTATACATCAATCGTTGGCAGCTACACGCTCACCTACAACGTGAGCGACAGTTCTAACAACACGGCACAAGAGATTACCCGATCTGTTTCGGTTGTGGATACCACTGATCCCGTAATCACATTGGTTGGCAGTGCTGAGATGGCTATTGATTGTAACAGCGTGTATACCGAACAGGGCGCTACAGCAGCAGATAATTGTGACGGCAATCTGACAAATGCCATTGCGGTTGGCGGTGACGCGGTGGATACTTCAGTTCCCGGTGAGTACGTCATTACCTATAATGTGAGCGACAGTTCATCCAATGCAGCGGCGCAGGTTATTCGCACAGTGACTGTGTTGGATAATTGCGACGTGGACCCCTGTGACCCAGACATTGTCGCTCCAGTGATTTTCCTCAATGGCGATCCTGTTATGACGGTAGAATGCAAAGGCATTTATAGTGAATCCGGCGCAACGGCAACGGACAACTGTGACGGTAATGTGACCGCAAACATCGTTGTTGGCGGTGATGCCGTTAATGTGAATGTGGTTGGTTCGTATACTGTCACCTATAACGTCACCGATAGCGCAGGAAATTCTGCTGCAGAAGTTACACGTACGGTACATGTCGAAGACACCACGCCGCCGGAGTTGGCGCTTTTGGGTACGGAAACAGTTCGTGTTGAGTGCAAGGGAGTTTACACCGACGCAGGTGCTATGGCTTTCGATGATTGCGAAGGCAATCGGACCTCGGCGATCGCTGTGGATAATCCCGTGGACACGAATACCGTTGGCATCTACACCGTTACCTATACGGTCAGCGACAGCAGCGGCAATGCCGCAACCCCGCTGACGCGGACCGTGCGTGTGATGGATACCACGGCCCCTGTCATGGACATCGGGGAACTGGATAGTACCCTTGTTTATGATGCGGATGGTTTCATGGTGCTGGAGGCAGGTACGCCCTTTGTTGATGTCGAGTCTCCGGACTTTGAAGCCACCGATAGCTGCGCGGGAAGTCTGGGCCTTCCACAGTCTGCCGTCGAAGTGGACACGCCCGGCGTGCTCTCCTGGGCATGGGCCTTGGATGCTGACGGCAAGCCTCGTTGGTTCAACGATGCCGGAACGATAAGGCCAGTTGCCTACGCCTACGATGAATTTACCGCTGAAGTCGGCAAGCATCTCTTGGTTTATGTGGCGCTGGACGGTAACGGCAACAGTTATCCGGCAGTGGACGAAGAAGGTATTCCGGGCTTCTTTGACGATGAAGACAATCTGGATATCTTCGATGAAGATGGCAACCTGAAAGTGGATTACGTGCGTCTTGTCAAGATTATTGATACGACTTCTCCGGAAATATCGCTGGTGGGCGGCGCACGCATTGCCGTGGATTGCGGTGTTGAATTTGTTGATCCCGGTTTTGATGTTGCGGATAATGCTTCAGGGGACATAGAGGTAACCTATTCCGGCGACCCGAATATAGACGTGCCCGGTAACTATATACGCACCTATTTCGCTGTGGACAGCGCAGGGAACGAGCAGACCCTTGACCGCCTGATTTCCGTGCGCGACAACTGCCCGGCTGTTTTTTACACGTTGGATGTGGATGTTGAAGGTGATGGAACGGTCGAGGTTTCTCCGGAACAAGATACCTATGAATCAGGTTCAACGGTTACGTTGACAGCAACGCCAGCCTACAAATCCCGTTTCGTGAACTGGTCAGGCGCTGCCGCAGGTAACGAACTTGTGGTAACCGTGAGCATGGACAGCGACAAGACTGTGCTTGCAAACTTCAATCCCATCGTGCGGCTTACCGCCATTGCCACGCCACCCACAGGCGGCACCCTGACTTTTGCGCCGGAACCTGTTGAACTGGCGCAGGGCGATGAGGTTGGTGTATGGGTGGCCACCTACGACACTGGCGCCATTGCCGCCGTGACGGTGAATCTGGCGGATCGCCATAAGTTCCGTGGTTGGGAAGGCGACGTGGAAGAGCCGGAGGGCGGTAAGTGCAAGATAGGGTGCCGCCGTGACCTCGAGACCACCATCACGGTTGAACTGGACCGAGACAAGACCGTGGAGGCGGTATTTAAGCGCAAACTGCCCTGGTGGGTATATGTGCTTATTGGTATCGGCCTCGCAGGCGCTATCGCCGCAGTGGCCGGTGGATGATATAATCGTTTGATACAGTAGTTTTTTCTCCGGACAGTCCATCGGATTGTCCGGAGATGTTGTCGAATCGTAACTGTCTAATGCGGGCGTTACCCGCAACCCAGTTTATCTCCACAATCTGGAACAACTATGAATGATAAGCAAAAAATGGGGACTGCCCTTGGCGCATATAAGGGCTGCGAATTACATGTTAGACTTGATGCGCCAGGGCTGTCCCCGTTTTTTTGCGGCTTTGATATACACGCCCGAAAAAATCGGGGACAGTTCCGTCGCCGGGTCTTTACTGCGCGAAACCGACCTCGCATAAAATCAGGTACCCATTATTCCCTCCACCAATGTTTGAGATTGCGACGGGAACAGTCCCCACTTTTTCTTCATGCTTATGCGCAACTTTTTGTTTTTGATCGCGGTTTCGATTCTATAAGGTACTTTTTTTACGTACAGGCACGAAAATTTCCTTTATGATTCTTGGTACTGCACAAATTGAAACCCCCTTATGTCTCGCGCCCATGGAAGACGTGACCGACCGTCCGTTTCGCCTGTTGTGCAAAGAACTAGGCGCCGATGTCTTGTACACAGAGTTTGCCAATTGTGAGGCGGTAATACGGAACGTATCCCGTGAAACGGAAAAGATGGAGGTTCTGGATGATGAACGTCCCATTGGGGTACAGGTGTATGGCAGTAATCCTTCCGCATTAGAGCGTGCCGCCGCAATGGCGGAGGAAGCCGGGGCGGATTTTGTAGACCTCAACGCTGGCTGCTGGGTAAAGAAAATCGCCAACAGAGGCGACGGCGCTGGCCTGCTGCGTGATCTGCCGAAGTTTCGCGATTGTGTTGCCGCCGTGCAGCGAGGAACGAGCCTGCCGGTAACTGTTAAAACACGACTGGGCTGGGACGCCGATTCCATCGTTGCACCGGAGGTTGCCCGCATGGTGGAGGACATAGGGGCTCAGGCGTTGACCATGCACTGCCGCACCCGCGTTCAGGGCTATTCGGGAAAGGCGGACTGGTCGTGGCTCCCACGCATACGCGAGGTTAGCGCCATCCCCCTGATTGCAAACGGCGATATTAGCTCCGGAGAGGATGTGAAAACATGCCTGGATATGGGCTGTGACGGCGTCATGATAGGCCGTGCTGCCATTCATCACCCCTGGGTGTTCAGAGAGATCAAAATATTTATGGATACCGGTGAAGCCATGCCGGAGCCGGACTTGAAAGAACGCTTTGATTTCTGCATCCGTCATCTGCGTGCCCATGTAGCCTTTCGCGGGCTGCCCCGTGGGATTTATTCGTTTCGCAAGTTTTACAGCGGCTACCTGAAGGGTGTTCATAACATCGCACATCTCCGCCGTGATTTGATGACCTACACCGAAGTAGAACCCATAGTTGATCGGCTCTACACATTTCTGGAATCCTACAAGCAGGAACAGGATATTGAACCCTGTCCATAAAGTCCATCGTGTACATACTGTCCATAAAATATTCAGGAACAAACCCATGTACGAAGAACTGAAAGCCCGCGTATGCGCCGTGAATCTCGCACTAAAAGAACAGGGCCTGGTATTCCAGACCTGGGGTAACGCCAGCGCCGTGGACTGGGAGAAAGGCGTGGTCGCCATTAAGCCTAGCGGTGTGGACTATCCTGAAATGAAACCGGAACACATCCCGGTTGTCGATATGGAAGGCAACAAAGTCGAAGGAGACCTGAAGCCTTCTGTTGATCTCGCGTCGCACCTCGCATTGTATAAGGCTTTCTCAGACATAGGCGGCGTGATTCATACTCATTCCCATTACGCCACCTGTTTTGCCCAGGCCCGCCGCGAAATCCCTTGCTTCGGAACTACCCACGCCGATTATTTCTATGGCCCGGTACCACTGATCCCGCCACCCAGTGCTGAACAGGTACAGGACGGCTACGAGTGGAACACGGGAGTTCTGATTGTGGAAGCTTTTCAAAACCGCAACCTCTTGTCCTATCCCGCAGTATTGGTCGCCGGACACGGCCCATTCGTGTGGGGACAGACCGTTGAAAAAGCCTTGGAAAATGCCTGCGTACTGGAAGAACTCGCAAGCATGGCGGCAACCACCCTCGCGTTGAATCCTGACAGCGCCCCCTTGGAGGAGTATCTGCTCGACAAGCATTTTCTGCGCAAGCATGGCAAGGACGCTTATTATGGGCAGAGATAGATATATCGCAAACACGATTGTGTAGTGTCGTTTGATATAGTCTTCTAGGTTTTCCGTGATGACGCGCACAACGCCAGCGCAAACCGGATGGTCTTTGTTTATGAATGAGGCAGAGAGGGAATCGTCGTGGTCAGCCTGCCTGTCATGTCAACTTTGTCAGGTTCACAAGGGGCAATTGAGGCCGATAATGATAGTCTGGTCCAGTGGGTTCAAGCGGAATTTACCTGCTGTTGTTACCAAAAAATTACTGCAACCTGTCTTGTTTGAGCGTATTACGTGGATCGCGGCAAATACATGCAATTTGCGATGGGGTGCGTTATACTATAGCGGTCGTACTCGTAGGTTATTTTTTCCGAAATACGGTTATCAATAAGGAGAAAGTTATATGTCGAGAAAGAAATCAGTCATCAAACGCAGAGAATTTCTGAAACGTACCACCGCTGTCGCCGCAGGGGCTGCGGCATTTCCCTATATCATTCCCTCGTCCGCCTTGGGGCTGTCTGGCACGGTAGCGCCCAGCAACCGGATCACGGTGGGATGTATTGGTCTTGGTGGCATGGGCAGCGGCAACATGGGTGGTTTCCTGGAACGAGCGGATGCACAGGTGATGGCAGTGTGTGACGTGGACAGCAAGCACCGACGCAATGCAGCACTCAATGTCAATAAAAAATATGGCAATGAAGACTGTGCGGAATACAATGATTTTCGTGAATTGCTGCTGAGGGAGGATATTGATGCTGTGTCTGTAGCAGTGCCGGACCACTGGCATGGAATTATCGCGGTGCGCGCTGCGCAGGCGGGCAAGGACATCTACGGCGAGAAACCGTTGGCCTACTGCATTTCCGAAGGACGCGCCATTGTGGATGCCGTAAAGCGACATGGCCGCGTCTGGCAGACCGGCAGCTGGCAGCGTTCTCAGGATCATTTCCGCTTTGGATGCGAACTGGTGCGCAACGGACGCATCGGCAAGGTGCATACTGTCAAGGTCGGTTTGCCGAATACCAACGGCATTCATGAAGGCAGCACTGCGCCCACAGACCCGCCGGAAGGATTCGATTATGACATGTGGCTGGGACCTGCGCCCTATGCACCTTATTGCCCAGCACGCTGCCATTGGAACTTCCGTTGGATTAGCGATTATGCTGGTGGTCAGTTGACCGACTGGGCAGGCCATCACATAGATATCGCACATTGGGGCATGGGCACCGAATTGAGCGCGCCCACGGAAATCGAGGGAAGCGGCAGTTGGCCTTTGGCGAAGGACGGCCTCTTCGATACCGTGGAAAAATACACCTTCACTGGCACGTACAGAGAGGGATTTACTATGATCGTGAGCGGGTTGCTCCCTGGCGGCACCCGTTTTGAAGGCGATCAGGGGTGGGTTCATGTAAATCGCGGCATGATTGACGCCGAACCGAAATCCCTGTTGAATGAGGTCATTGGCCCCGAGGAAATACATCTTTACGAAAGTGCCAATCATATCGGCAACTTCCTGGATTGCGTCAAGACCCGCGCAACCACCATCACCCCAGCGGAAGTGGCCCATCATTCGGTTATGGTCGCCCACTTGGGACTAATCGCCATGAAACTGGAACGCCCGTTGCGGTTTAATCCAAAGTTGGAGCGGTTTACAAATGATACCGATGCCGACCGCATGTTGTCCCGGCCCATGCGTGATCCGTGGAACCTGTAGAGTCTAGGTTTAACAATAATTCCGCCCCTCTGTGGCGATTAAGGAAGGATACAAAATGAAGATGAAGCAAGCAACAATAATCGTGATTGCACTTTTACTGATCGCGGTGGGTGGCGCATTTGCCCAGAACCCGGCAAATATTCAACTGCGCGCATTGCTGGTCACCGGCCAGAGTAATCATAACTGGCAGGTCAGCGCCCCCGCACTGAAGGCCATACTGGAAGACAGTGGTCTGTTCCTGGTGGACGTGGCGCAGACGCCTGCCGCTGGGCAGGATATGTCCGGTTTCATGCCACAGTTCGCGGCATACAGTGTCATCGTGCTGAATTACACGGGAGATGCGTGGCCGGAATCCACACAAAAGGCGTTTGTGGACTATGTCGCCAATGGCGGTGGCGTGGTGGTGGTACATGAAGCAAACAATGCCTTCCCGGAGTGGCCGGAATTTAATGAGATTACCGGTCTGGGCGGCTGGGGAAACCGGAATGAGAGTCACGGACCCTATGTGTATTGGCAGGATGGCCGTGTGATTTATGACACAACGCCTGGCCCCGGCGGCGCGCACGGCAGACAGCACCAATTTGAAATTATCCATCGCCAGCCGGAACATCCCATTACCAAGGGATTGCCCGAAGCGTGGCTGCACAACACCGATGAACTCTATCATCATTTGCGGGGGCCTGCGCGCAATTTGACGGTGCTGGGTACAGCATGGTCTGACCCCGAAACGGGCGGCACAGGCAGGGACGAACTGATTCTGTTCACCATTGCCTATGGTGAGGGCAGGGTTTTTCATACTGCACTGGGTCATGCCGGGCCCACCGCCACGGAATCGCCTGCCTTACAGTGTGCAGGGTTCATCGTGACTTTGCAGCGTGGCGCAGAGTGGGCGGCAACTGGCGCAGTCACGCAACCGGTTCCAGCAGATTTTCCAGAAAAGGATACGGAACGCATTCGTCCCCGTTTTGTGAAGGATTCTGTGGGCGTTTTGATGAATGAAATTGCAACTTACAACTATAATGACCCAATGGAATCGCTGGTGTTGCTGGAAGAACTGACGCGCAAGCGACGCGCTGCAGAAGATGATGTCAGTGACTTGGAAGCCGCCTATCTTGAACTACTCCAATCTGAAGTGGCCACCAAGGACGCAAAAATGTTTGCCTGCAAACAATTGAGCCTGGTCGGCAGCCGGGACGCAATTCCTGTATTATCCGAAATGCTGCTGGATTTTGATATGGCCTATGGCGCACGGTATGCCCTCGAGCGTATTCCCCACAGTTATGCTGCTCGCGCACTGCGCGAGGCGCTCCCCCTGGTAGGGGCGGAACGCCGCGCTGGAATCATCGCGTCCCTCGGCGCACTGAAGGATACTCGCGCTGTCGAAATCATCAGCGCCGCAGTTCATGACGCTGA
Source organism: uncultured Nitrospirales bacterium (assembly GCA_964493075.1). Taxonomy (GTDB): domain Bacteria; phylum Hydrogenedentota; class Hydrogenedentia; order Hydrogenedentales; family CAITNO01; genus SLFT01. The sequence goes on from CAZBNU010000099.1 coordinate 12,877, forward strand.
TGAAAAGGTCGCAGAAGCCGCTGTGCGCGCTCTGGCTGAAATACCCGATGGCAAGGTGGCGGATGCCCTGCTCGCCGCAATTGATCTTAAGGAAGGCGCACTGCAGCGGGTAGCAAAAGCGTCCTATCTCAAGTGTGGCTTTACGCTGCTTGAGGCGCGGCATACGAATGCTGCAAAGAAGGTTTTTGAGACCGTGCTGAAAACCATGCAGGATGACCTTAACCTGCGCGAAACGGCATTACGTGGCAGGATAGAGGCCGCATTTAGTAGGGGCGCGGACGTCATTGCCGAGACGTTGAAGAGCAATGATACGGCCCTGCATCCAGCTGCAGCCGCGGCGGTGCGCAATGTAACAAGAAACTACGATTTGCAGCAATTGGCATCGCTGCTGTCTGGATTGGAGGAATGTCCCAAAGTATTGCTGCTTACCGCGCTGGCGGAAACTGGCGTCGCTAATATCACTCCGCAACTCATGGAAGCAGCACAGGACGAGCATGAAGCGGTGCGGATCGCGGCGTTGAAAACACTCGCCGCCGCGGGAGACCAAAAAGCGGCGTTGTTTCTAGTAGAACGGGCCGCCGCAACTACGGGCGCGGAACAGGACGCTGTGCGTTTTGCAATCAGTCGCCTGAAAGGCGCCGACAAAGTCATTGTGGAAGCCTATGAGGAGGGCAATGAACTTCTGCGAGCGGAACTGCTGAAAGCCATTGCGGCACGGCATATCAAGGACGCTACACCCCTACTGATTGAACGGATTCCAGAGGCTTCACCAGAAGAGCGCCTGGGTATCATGGACGTATTGACCCAGAT
>CAZBNU010000100.1:0-7271 GCA_964493075.1 uncultured Nitrospirales bacterium
CGGTTCTCCAGCAGCGCACCTCTACGAGATTCGCGTTTACAATAATTAACGCGGGCAGTTGTCGGTGCCGACGAGGACGTCGGCGTTCCCAGGACGTGCTCATTTTTGCTACGAAATGGCGTGAATACGGAACAGAATGACGCTTTTTTTTGACTTTTTGGTGCGTTTTTTGACGTTTTTGAACGTTTCTGAACGTTTTTTTTGAGGCTGATTTTGGCGTGAGGCACACTATGTGGTGCTGCATACCATGTGTGGCACAATATAGTGTGTTTTTCTTGCTACGTTCATACACAGGATCCACTAAGGACACGGACGGACACGGACAGACACGGACAGACACAGGTTCCACTAAGGACACGAAGAGCACTAAGAAACTGGACGGACACAGGATCCACTGAGGACACGAACGGACATAGGTTCCACTAAGGGCACTAAGGGCACTAATATACTGGACGGCGATGAAATCTTGGAGGTGCATGACACTTTTCCTTTTTGAATTATAGTTCTCCGTATATTCGTGGGCGGTGTTTGCGTGGGTTTTGGTTTTGGCCTTTGGTAGTATGGGTGAAAGGGTGCTATGGGGTGGGCTGGAGGTAGACGAGTGCGTTTACTTTTTTTTGGGGGAGGTGGTAGGAAGGGTGGACGAAATAAAATTTCAAGAGCAAGTGCGTTACGAAATCCAATTTCGTAACGAGCAGGCACAAGGGACACAAGGGACATAAGGGACATAAGAAACACACATCTGATTTCTGTTACCTGATACTGTTGCACAAAATAGTATAATCAGAAAAGCAGCTTATTTTGCATTCGGATACCAGCACAGTAAAAATGAAGGAGATATTAGGAATATGATACTGTCCAGACGCAATTTTATACTCGCATCGGCGGGGACTGCTTTGATGGGTGGTCTTACTGCTGTTGCGGAAACAGGAGATGCCGCAATGAAAAAGTCGGTTCGTCTTGGCGCGCCGGTTTTTGAGAAAGCAAACGACCCGGAGGCATTGGCGCAGGCGCACAGGAATCTGCAATACGGCGCTGCGTATTGTCCTAATGTGAAGACAACGGATACGGACATGATCAAGGCGTATGCCGATGCCTTTGCAAAACAGGATGTCGTCATTGCGGAAGTGGGCCGGTGGTGCAATATGATGGAGGCGGATGCGGATAAGCGCAAGGTTAATATGGACAATGTGACCGACGGCCTTGCCCTTGCGGAAGCCATTGGCGCACGGTGTTGCGTGAACATAGCCGGGTCATTTAACACGGAATCCTGGTTCGGGCCGCATCCGAAGAATCTGACCCATGATTTTTTTGATGCGGCTGTTGAAAATGCGCGCAAGGTGGTGGATGCGGTGAATCCGAAGCGCGCCAAGTTCGCGTATGAGATGATGGGCTGGAGTTATCCGGACAGTGCGGACTCCTACCTGAAACTCGTGAAGGCGATTGACCGGGAGGGGTTCGGGGTACATCTTGATCCCTGTAATGCCATCAATTCACCGGAGCGTTTTTACCGCAATACCGAGTTGCTCAATGAATGTTTCGATAAACTGGGGCCGTATATTGTGAGTTGCCACGCGAAAGACCTGACCTGGGACATAGAGATGAATGTCCATTTTCGGGAAGTAATTCCCGGTACGGGGACATTGGATTACACTACTTTCCTGAAACGGCTTGCGGCATTACCGCAGCAGCCGCCGTTGATGGTGGAGCATCTCGCTGATGCCGAGGAGTATGATGCCGCGCGAAAGTACATACTTGGTTTGGGCTCTGAAATCGGCGTGTCTTTCGCTTGACACTGCCCCCATAATCATACCTTTTGTCTTGCACGCGGGGTTTTCCCTATAATCTCTCTCTTGTTACTTATGTTTACCGGTTTCGTTGACCAATGACTACAACTAAAAGGAAATTTCACGATGAAAACACTCTATCTGGCAACTGCTGTTTGTGTATTCACGGCTTGCCTGGCTGTCCCGGGATACGCTGAAGATGCCAAGGAAACAGCGAAGCGCTGTGTTGTGGTCTGGTCGGAAGGCACAGCGGGAACAGACATCTACCCCAACGACATCAATGGCGCCGTTGCCGAAGGACTGGCACCGCTGGAGGGTTGGGAAGTGGTTGTTGCAGGCATAGACGACCCGGAACAGGGGCTTCCTGATGAATTGCTCAATCGGGCTGATGTCCTGATTTGGTGGGGACACAAGAAGCACGGCATCGTGAGAAGAAAACTCGTGGAAAAAGTTGTAAACCGCGTCAAAGAAGAAGGCATGGGCTTTATTTCACTGCATTCCGCCCACTACGCAAAACCCAACAGGGTGCTTATGGATTCGCCGTGTTCCTGGGGCGCCTATGTGGTAGATGCCACCACACTCAATGTTACCGTGACCGACCCGGACCATCCCATCGCAAAAGGAGTGAAGGACTTCACTATCGCCCATGATGAGCGCTACAGTGAACCCTATGCCGTGCCGGAACCGGAGGCAGTGCCCTTTGAGGGTGTGCATATCCTGAAAGACGGCACAGAAGACCCGTCCCGCATCGGCTTGTGCTGGACCATTGGCAAGGGTAAGTTTTTCTACTTCCAGGCAGGACATGAAACGAATCCCGTATTCTTCGACGAAAACGTGCGCCAGATCATGCGCAACGCTGTTGAGTGGGCAGCGCCGGAAGCCAAATAAAAGCGTCGTTCGCACCACGGCAGCGTATTGTAGCGTACATGGTGGGTTCCATTGCTCTTCACCCACCCTACAGTACATAGGCAGCGTATCGTACATGGTAAGACTTATGAAAACAGACAATAACAGACTGACAATGAAGCGGCGCACCTTCCTGCAAATGGGCGCAGCGTTAAGCGTTGGCGTTCAGACCGGCTGGCCGTTTTCAGTCGCTGGTGCGGCCGACTCACGGAAGCGCAAATTTCATGCGAGTTTGTCCATTCAGGCGCTTGAGGAAAATCCCGAGCTGTTGCCCACGGTTACACGGGCAGGTATTGATGCGGTGTGGGTAGCGGCCTTTCTTCAAGGCACATGGCACTACCCTCCCGAAACCGTTGCGCTCTGGAAAAAACGGATCGAGGATGCAGGCCTGGCCATGCATCACATTACGGTGCCGCTGGGTCACCCTTCATTCACCGAAGCCGCGCCTGATTACATGGATGGCACGCACTATCTGCCCTGGCAGGCGGGCATGCGGCCCGATGGCAGACGCTACCACGGTGTCTGTGTGCATCCTCCTGGGGCGGAAGTAAATGCCGAAGCGGTAAGCGCCCTTTACAAGGCCGCGCCGGGCACCATTTTTCTTGACGACGACTTTCGCCTTGCCCCCTCGCCCCATGACATTGGCGGTTGTTTCTGTGAAAAACATCGTGAGGCGTTTTTGAAGAAGCATGGCTATTCCGCAGCACAATGGGATGAACTGATTGATGCGGTAAACCAGAGGTCGCTAACACCATTGGTGCGGGCATGGCTGGAAGATGCGTGCGACGAATTAACGGCATGTTTTCGTGCGCAGCAGCAAGTAGTGCCTGAGGGCGCTCTCGGCATCATGATCATGTACTTCGGTTCGGAGAAAGCGGGAATTCGTTTGTCAGACTATACCGAGGTGCCCGTGCGGGTAGGAGAACTCATGTTCAATGATGCCTCTTTCGCACCCGTCAAGGGTAAAACGGATGAACTGTTCAGCGCACTGTTCCATCGCCGCTTCGCGCGGCCCGAAAATGCGTACAGTGAAACAACCGCGTGGCCCCCTGACGGTCTGTCTGCGAAAAATCTCGCAGCAAAATTTGCTGTGTCCACCATTGCCGATGTGCGCAACACCATGTTGATGAGCGGCATCACCCCTTATCCGCTTGATTATTGGGATACCCTTGCTGCGGCAATAAAGATTCATGCGCCGATGCACGAACGTCTCGCGGGACATGCATTACGAGGCCCCTACAAGCATTATTGGGGCGAGCGCAGCCGGTGGGTGGGCGACTCAAATCCATTCAGCCTATTCATGGCAACTGGCGTTCCCTTCGAGGTCACGGATGTAATTGCCGAAGATGGCTGCACATTCCTTTCTGATGCCGATGCGCGTGCAGTGGCTGATGGCGCACTAAAGACAAATGGCAGCATGTTGCTGCATCGCGATAACGCCGGAGCGAAAACAGAAGCGACACGTCCTGTAGTTGAATCGCTTGACGCCCTGTTCGCACTCAAGCATGAACTGCTACCAAGTTTTGGCAATGTACCCTACGTGGCGGAAGAACTGCCCGTGGTCTGTGCGTGGTATCCCACTGCTGGAACAGTGGCACTATGGAATTTGTCTGAACAGCAGCAGCGGTTCACAACGGTTTTCAAGGACAAGCAGTACCCCGTGGATGTTGCGCCGCTGGGCATGGCGCTGCTGGAAAATCTCGGTTAAGTACAGCACTATGGCATTAACGTAAAAAGGCCGGAGCCTTGAAGGACTCCGGCCTTTAATTATTTAACAGGGGAATTGCGCGGTATATTAATAACGACCGCGACCACCACCACCGCCGCCGCCGTAGCCGCCGCGACCGCCGCCACGACCACCGCCGCCGCTGGGACGGTCTTCACGGGGACGTGCTTCATTTACAGTAATCGTGCGTCCGTCCATCTCGGTGCCGTTCAGCTTTTCAATGGCTTCACGGGCGCTGCTGTCGTCACTCATTTCGACGAAAGCAAATCCCTTCGAACGTCCTGAATCACGGTCACTGATCACGTTTGCCGAGGTGACTTCACCAAAGGCGCCAAACGCTTCGCGCAAATCGTCGCCGGAGGTGCTGTAGGCAAGGTTGCCAACATATACATTCATAACTCTTCATCCTTTTTGCCATGACTTTTTCAAATATCGAGAGTATGTCATGGCAACAGACCACTTCGATGTGCGCCTCACTTGAGACGACAAAAAATACACAAAAAACTTTCGGGATTGCAGCGACATAACGTGAGTCCAGCACCGCATCCGCAGAAATAAAAAACTTCATAAAAATACAGAAACGACATTATACCAACAGTACATGGAACTTTGCAAACTAATTTCACTGCACATTTCAGGAAAGGAATGCAACGCCCGCACGGCGAGGTGCAGCAATCCCAAGAGTTACATACCGGAAAGGATCGTTACTCCTTTGTTTTAAGGGCAGAGATGGGGACGCCGCCCACCAGATTGCTAAAAAATCCCGGAACTCCTGTCTCGAATGCAAGGGGCCTGCCATTGTAGGGATGGGTCAACGACAGCGAGTACGCGTGAAGCGCGAGGCGTTTATGCTCCCTGATTTTCCTGCCATATTTTTCGTCGCCTACAATTGGATGGCCCATCCCGGCCAGGTGTGCACGAATCTGGTTCTTCCTGCCGGTGAGTAGGTTAATTTCCAGCAGGCTGAATTCTTCCGCCTCTTTGAGCACCCGATAGGCGGTGTGGGACAATTTCCCTTTTTGGGGGTCGCTGGTGGAATACATGATATGGGCCTTGTTCTCTGCCAGATAGGAGGAGATGGTTCCTTCCTGCTCCCTCACTTTTCCATGTACCACGGCGAGGTATCGTTTCTCTGTTTCTGCCCAATGCTCTTGCAGATATTCCTTGGCTTCACTGGATTTGGCGAAGACAATAATGCCTGAAACATCCCGGTCCAGCCGATGCACAATAAAGATGCGGTTACGGCTTTTGGGATCGCCTTTGCGGACATATTCCATCAGCCGGTAATAGGCCGTCTGGGTTTGTTTTTTGTCCGTCGCAATGGTCAGCAGACCGGGGACCTTGTCCACGACAATGATATCCCTGTCTTCATAGAGCAGTGTGAGCCCCTGGGGCTGATGCCGCTTGCTGCAGTTGAATGGTATTGACATGATAGCGCCTTATTGCCTGAAAGAAGCAGGTCGCAGGTGTGTGCAACGCCCACACCAGGACATCTCGCCATTTTAATGAATGCCGCACCTCACTGCAATATCCTGACAGAACGGACAGGGCTTTTATGAATTGATCTCCCCAAGTGCTACAATGAAGTCAAGGACAGACACCCACACACACTTCAATCAAGGATATAGTTGCATGGCTTCGACACCAGACTCCACGCTTGTTCCAACGACGTTATCACAGCGGCTTACTTCCCTGGACGCATATCGCGGATTCGTTATGTTCCTCATGATGGCGGAAGTGCTGCGGTTTCATGCCATGTCGGCAGCGTTTCCCGAAAGCGGGTTCTGGGATTTTCTGGCTTGGCATCAGTCCCACATGGAATGGGTCGGCTGCTCTTTGCACGACCTCATCCAACCCTCCTTCTCGTTTATCGTGGGCGTTGCGCTACCCTTCTCGCTGGCGGCGCGTTCCGAACAGGGGCAAACCCAAAAACAAAAAATCCTGCATGCCTTCCGCCGGGCATTGACACTCGTTGTGCTTGGCGTACTGCTGCGCATCATCGGTTCCGGTTTTGCCAGGTGGACTTTTGAAGACACCCTGTCACAAATCGGATTGGGGTATGGTTTCCTGTTTCTGCTCGGGTTGCGGTCGGTGCGCGTGCAGTGGATTTCATTTGCCGCAATCCTGGTTGGCTACTGGTTGTTGTTCGCCCTGTACCCCCTTCCCGGTAGGGATTTTGACTGGTCAACCATCGGCCTTTCGCCGGATTGGCAAGGCAACCTGACCGGCTTCGCCGCACACTGGAACAAAAACACCAACCCTGCGTGGGCATTCGACACCTGGTTCCTGAATCTGTTTCCGCAAAAGACATCCTTTGTTGCCAATGGCGGTGGGTACGCAACATTGAGTTTCATACCCACGCTGGCAACCATGATACTCGGGCTGATCACCGGCAACATGCTGCGCAGCGAAAAAACGAATCAACAGAAAATCCGCTGGATGCTTTTTGCAGGCACCATCGTCCTGTTTACCGGCTGGATGCTTGGCGCGCTTGGCATCTGCCCCGTAGTAAAACGCATCTGGACGCCCAGTTGGGTATTATTCGCCGGTGGCTGGAGTTTGCTGCTACTGGCGGCATTCTACACCATAATAGACACCATACAACTCAAGAAATGGTCGTTCCCGCTTATCGTAATAGGGATGAACTCCATCGCCGCCTACCTCATTGCAGACGCCTTCGGCGGACTCATGCGCGGCGTGCTTGATTTCGTTCCCGGTGAAGGATTCTTCGCACTCCTCGGCGCTGCCTACGCTCCGCTGTTTCAAGGCATCATCATACTGCTTCTCTACTGGCTCATTCTGTTCTGGATGTATCGAAAGCGGGTGTTTCTGCGGATATAGATTTACCTTAC
>CAZBNU010000100.1:7371-13665 GCA_964493075.1 uncultured Nitrospirales bacterium
GCATACTCGATAGATTGCTGTATATCTTCGCGCTCAAGGTCGGGATAACCATCGATAATTTCTTCATAAGGCGCATCGTGGGCAATTTGCCCGACGATGACAGACACGGGAATTCGCATACCACGTATGCAGGCACGCCCTCCCATGATATCCGTTGAAAAAGTAATGCGGTCAAACATAACGCAATCTCCATAAATGATGGCCTATCAAAATGATTGGCTTTGCTCCCAATGGTATAACAGAAATCTTCTCTATCTCTTCGAGCAAGCCGCTATTCACCAACAGTCTCAACCTTCACTTCCGCATAGAACCCGCATGCATTATGCCCTGACACCACCTGCGGGATGCCATTCTTTATATCCAGGGATTGCTGGTGGGTGTGCCCCGCCAGGACTGTTAGCAGGTTTGGCGCGTTGAAAACCTCTTCGCAGAAATCCATAGTGACTTGTGTATGGCCTTCTTTGCGCCATTTTTCGCGACGTTCAATTTCGTAGTTTCGGTCGGTCTTCTCGCCCCATTTCGGATGGCCACAGCCATATCCCAGGGTTCTGCCGGGCATGTAGATGGGGATGTGCATGAGCAACAATAGCGGCAGCCCACTTTTTATTTGTTCCCTGAAAAACTCCAGCTGTTCCGGCAGGATTTCGTAGGTGGAATCGTCAATGCAGACAAAACGTATCCCGTTGAAATCGTAGGCGGCATACAATGGATGGTTGCCCTGATACATGGGGGTCAGATGTTTTGCTGTCCAGGTGTCGCGGAGTTCCTGTGAACTGCCTTCCATGCCTTCATAATGCCAGTCGTGGTTCCCGGCAACGTAGGCGTATGGAATGCCAGTCGCCGCCAGTTTCTGCCGCGCCCATTCCACAGCAGATTCGGAGGGAAAACTGAAGATGTCGCCCGTGAGCGCAAGAAAATCAACCCGTTCTTTTTTGGCAACCGCCAGCGTAAGTTCAAAACTCTCCGCAGTGGAATATGGTTCTCCGGTCTGAAAATGGCTGTTGCTTTTGTATGCGCCCGCCATACGTTTGCTGTATTCCTGATAGGGCTCGCCCCGTTCATCATCCAGAGAGAGGTGGGTGTCGGTGATGTGGAAAACTTTGGTGCGCTTCACCTGGGCATGGGTATAGAAAAACATGCGGTTCTCGGTTGTTGAGAATGTACCCCGCAATTCTTTCGGGCACGCTTGTTCTGCATCGGATGCCGATATGCCCATCGTCATACCCAATCCTGTCAGCGCCGAAGTACTGATAAATGCTCTTCGTTTCATAATGCTTTCCTTTGTTTCGCAAATGTGGGTACGTAGATTCCGGTCTTTTTGTTTCTGATTCTTATCAGAAACAAAAAACCGGAATGACGGTTATGGCGCGTTGTTTGGTAAGGCAACTTCTTTCATTTATGGCGGTATGACCGAAACAGGGTGCTGCTACTCGCCCAATTCCTTCACATGGATGTTCCTGAACAGAATCGTGCCAGCCCTTCCGCTGTGAATCTGAAGTGCAAAAAAGCCGCTGGCATACGTGCCGTCATCTACCCAATGGGCCACGGGCACGCCGTTGATCCAGGTCTTGATGGTATTGCCCTTGGCGGACACTGTCAGCCGATTCCAGCCGTCCACATCCAATGCGGCGCGGGCAGCCTGATGCTCTTTTAACCATAAGGGATAGAAAAAGCCGCCGCAACTCTGACAGTAGACGCCGCCTGACCAGTTTCTGTTTCCTTTGCCCTTGCCCTCCATCTCAATTTGCGGACCAAATACACTGTTCGAGTCGTCGGACTTGGTTTTTGAGCGAATCTGGATTCCTGAATTCCCATCCACTTCCCAGGCCACTTCACAGGTAAAGATGAAATCCGTGAAGTCATCTTTTTCAGTGCATAGGTATGTGCTGTCCGTTCCGGGAACACAGGTGCCGACGATAGCATCCTCCTTAACCTCGAAGGTGCAGTCTCCGCCCTTCGATACCCATCCGGTCAAATCCTTGCCGTTAAACAACGCAGTAAACCCTTCCTTCAAATCCGGTTCCGCATCCGTGTTCAGCAACATGTCGCCGGGTTTCGGAGCGTTCTCCTGGGTCTCGTATTTCTTAATCCAATCCGCTTGTTGCGGATCGAGTTCGCCTGCGACTGCGATGCCACAAACCAAAAGGACACAAGCAAACAACCCGACCACCAACAAACGGTTTTCCATTGCGTGTAACATCTTTTATCTCCTTTGGGTAATTTCAGAATTCCGAAAATCTTCACTTTCTTATTCGTTATTTTGTGTTTTCGTGCAGTGGCTCCAGTATAACCTCCGAGGAGGTACGCAGCAAAACAGGTCCGAACAATCCTGACGGCAAAAGGCCGTCTTCTTTTGCATGAGGACGATATTGTTCGATGGCGCCAAAGGCGAACAATCGCTGTTCTTCAGGCGGGGACAGGTAATCACCGGTGATGCGGTTGACCAAAAGGTTCGTTACTTTAATTTCCAACTCGTTTTCACCAGGTTTCAATGCTGACGTTATGTCTATGCTATAAGGCGGCTTCCAAAGCAATCCGACAGCCTTGCCGTTTAATGTAACTTCTGCGATATTTTTCATCTGTCCCAAATCAAGAGTAACAGAACCGGTTTGTTCCGCCCAGGTAAAGCATTTGTGGTAAATCCCAGTTCCTGAGTAATACTTTATATCCTGGTCAGGCAGTTCGGTCCAGGAAATCAGTTTATCCAATGAGCATTTCCTGCCAAGTTCTTCGAAGGTCAATTCCCAGCCGGAAGACAGGTCTATTCCAGGCGGGACAGTATCTATAGTAATTGTTTGTTTTGTGCCGTTATCGTATTCGAGTATGAATGTGTCCGGCACGTAACTTAATAATTTCAATCGGTCTTCCTCGCGGACAACCCAATAGTCCTTATCACTGTCATCGGCGGTGATGAAAATATTTTGACCATCAGCGGCAGAAGCGGAAAGTACCTTGTTGTTCACAGCATAGTCAATAGTCAAAGATTTCACTTCGTCGGGAGCCGGGTCTTTAACCCCCAAATCATCGGGCCAGACACGTATATTCAGTGAATTGTCATTCACGGCGGCTGCGACCTGTCGCGTAACATCAATACCTTTGTCCGGATTTTCCCGGCTGACGTACTGTGCTTTCATAATCTTTAGCTCATTTGCCGCTGCGTCACGCGCTACTGAAAGAAGATGATTGCCCGGTATGCCGGGTCTCAGGACAACAAAGACCGAACCCCTGGCATCAAGGTGAAGAGGCATTTCGATACGTCCGTTTTCCTGATTGAAGATTAACGCTGCTTCCCGTTTTCCCGTAGCCGGGTCCCAAAGTTCCGGAATTACCGTATCAGAGGTGCGGAATGATGCGGTAAAATTGGCAGTCGTATTGGTCTGTTGCGAAAGGAAGAATACCTCTGCCTCGTCCGTATGGCGTTGAACAAACAGGACCGAATCCGTTCCTTTAATTACACAGGCCGGTTCACAATTCGCGGCTTCAAGCGCCTCTTCGACCGTCTTACCCCATATAATACGGCCTTTACCGAAAAGATGTTCCCCCTGTCGTTTCCGCGACGTCCCCCAAAGTTGATTTGCCAATGCTGCGACTTGCTTATCTGCATTTTCATGGTCATAGAGCGATGGACTGTATTCTGGCTTTGGTCCGAGTATAGTAGCGCCTTCATTTACAAGATCACGCAGGTGGCCAAGAAGTTGCGGGGTCATGGACTGCAACTCCGGAGGTAAGGTCAGTAGCGCATAAGTAGCCCCACTTGGGAAGTGGATGCGTCCGTCATGCACAGCAGCCTTTAACAGCGTTTCTGTATTGCAGGCATCGTAATCATATTCGACCGGTATGCGTGGTCGCATGTATTCCCGCTGCGGTACGAGGGCTGGTGCTCCTTCGCCAAGGAAGCAACATATATCGGCCACAGGCTGTCCTGCCTGAAGCATAGCCGAACAACGGGCCAGATAATCCGTCCAGAACCGCGACTGCTCGAACCATGTGGCGCGGATGTTGTAGTCGAATGCATGTGTGCGGACAACCACCGGCTTGCCTTGATACACTTCCAGTGGTTGCGTCATAAACAGGTGAATTACGAAACGGTTCAACCCATCGCACAGCGCCCGGTCACCGTACGCTTTGACGTCGAAAGGGTCAAGCACATACGGGCGGCTATATCCGGTAAATGATTCGGCAGCAACAATTGACTTGCCGTAGGTATGTGCCGCGGAAGCCGTCTGCCGAATGGTTTCGCACACATCACTGTTCCAACAGCCCCGACCCTGATCATCCGCCGGAACACCGGGACGATAAATGCCAGACCAGAACTCGCCCATGGGAATGTCGGCCTGTCCAAGTTGGGCCAGCGCGTCGAAACAATAGGGTGACGGCCCGGCTGCTTCACTCTGGAACTTCACCCCCCGTTCGTGGCTGAGATTTCGCGCCATCTCCCAGTGGGTGATATAGAGGTCCGCAATGGTGCGGCGATAGTCCCAGAGAAATCGTTCGCTCGCGCCCTGGCTCTCCACCACGCGCCCCGTCAACACGGGAAGCCACGGCAGCGGATCATAACCGCGTCGTTTCTTGAAATCCGCAATGAAGGAGGCGGTCCACCGATTGTACGGCATCTCAAAGCTGTCTTCGTGCAGGGCAGACAAGGCGCCGCCGTTGCCATGTCCAATCGCCTGCAACATGGGATCAATTCCCATAGTGAAATGCTTCTTCACAGCCTCCGGATTCAAATAATCAACATGCCTGCTCCCGCTATCATTGGTTCCTGCTTTTGACCGCCAGCCAATACTGCTCCGGCCAAAACGCAGGATTTCCCATTCACCATCCGGGGCCTCCCATGTTAACTTGCCCGTCTGATCCATTTGGGCGGTCAGATCAATAACCTTCGCACTGTCTGCAAGATCAGGGATCGCACCTCGTTGCAGCTTTCCTGCCTCAGCCATAGCGTCAAGGCCATTTTTGCTATGATGATCGTTGCCGATTTGCTCGGTAAAATGTTTGTACGCCGACACGGCATCAGATTCCTCCTCCCCGGGCGCCAGCAACCGGAATTCCGACAGGTTCACGCGAGGAGAACCCGGAAACGCAATGCGGAACCAGCGGCTTGTGATTGCCGGGACTGCGAGGGTCAAGGGTTCGTTTCGGAGGACCTCCACTGTGGTCGCACTGCGGTAGGTCTCCCCGTCATCCGACACCTGCACGTCCACCACCTTTGGCCGCCAGCCGTGAGCAGGAAGCAGGTACACCGCTGTTGTGGTAAACGGTTTCTCAAACGCCAGATCGATGTACTCGCCTTCCGGCTTTGCGGCTTGGGAGGTCCAGATAGTTCTGGTGTCGCCGTCAACCAGGTATTCCGTCTCGAAATAGTACCAATTCTCTTTGCTCGAAACCTGTATCGTCGCACCGTTGATCATCTGCCTTGGCCGTTGCTTCAGCCTGTCTTCAAGGGGATACGCAATAACGGCCACATCACGATAAAAGCCTTCGCGAATTTCCGGCTGTGGAAGTTGAATCTCGACACGCGCACCACCTGACACACGGGCGCCGGAATGCACGATAATCTGGCCCGCGTCTTCGAGGTCAATCGAGGGGCTGCTGCAGCCGGTCGAGCCGTCGGTGTAGTTGATGATGAACTCCAGTCCCAGTCGTGCGGCTTCAGCGTTGGCAAATTGCACCATCTCGACCCATTCCGGGCTCCACACGCGTTTCGATTTCCCAAAGACCGAATCGGGCAGCCAGCTGTCGTCGCACTGAAAAAGCAGCATGCCGCCGATGCCCTTGTCTTTGAGCGCTTCCAGGTCGCGTGTGATCGTTTCCTTCGATACCCGCCCCATCCACCACCAATACACCCACGGGCGGGCACTTGCCGGCGGATTGGAAAAACAATCTGCCAGATTGCCCGGTTCTCCGTCCACATCATTTGCTGCGGCAAGGTTCGTATGCGCAAACATAACGAGCAACAACAAGACTAGAAGATTACAAGGCATTACCTTTTTCGTGAGCAGATTATTCAGCATCATAAGTTACCTTTTGTGCCAGGAAATAGAAAACGAGAACATTCCCACATCATGCATGAAATCTTCCTGAAATTCCAGTTATGCCGACCGAAATAAAGAAGAAAACAGAGCGCTATTCGATCGGCTGGGACGCATCCTCCATTTCCCCCGGTAAATACCACTTTTTTAAGTCTCTTGAACGTGCAACGCCAACTTTGCAATGTCCCCGCTCCCGACAAAGCTCAGAATCGTTGGCGCCGGAAAAGAACAGGTAAAACCAGCCGTCATATTCGCGCCAGTC
>CAZBNU010000101.1:0-207 GCA_964493075.1 uncultured Nitrospirales bacterium
GACCTGTACACAAATGGAAATGCTGAAAGAAGCTTGCCTTGCAAACAAATTGTCGGAGAAACAGCAAATACTCGTTATACGGCATCTTCAGGAGTGCCCCCAATGCCGCAAAGCACTTGAGGAAGCACGGGCGCGCACTCCCAAACCCAACCCCGTTCAAGAAGCGCAGGAGAGGCCAAAGCAAAAGTCCTTTAGCTGGTTCGGAGT
>CAZBNU010000101.1:217-5588 GCA_964493075.1 uncultured Nitrospirales bacterium
TGTGTAGGATTTATGCTGTTAATTGTTGGTGGTGTTTTGCTTCCAGCACTGACTCGCTCCCGTGAGTCCGGGCATTACGTCACTGTAGAAGGCAATCTCAAGCAATGGGGGCTTATCTTCAAGATGTACGTCAATGATAGTCCTGCTGAAAACTTCACGCCTTTAACTCAATACGATGATCTTTGGGTTCCTGATTTGAACGTACTCTATCCAGAATATCTTACGGACTTATACATTGCGAGTGACCCGAGTAACTCAGATATAAGCAACAGGATGTACGACATAATGAGCCATAATCCGCCCTACCTTGAAGAAATAACGCACCTAATGGCTCAAACCTATGTATATCCCGGCTGGCTTGTCCACAAAAATGAAGATGTAGAAGTGATGAAACAGTTTCGCATTGCAGACGACATACACATAGGAGATGTTGGGAAATATCCGGATAAGACCTACTGGATGCGTAAAGGCATCGAACGCTTCCTTATTACCGACATCAACAATCCCGAGGCATCCACCATGGCACAATCCTTGGTATCTGTCATGATCGCCCGTCCACGCCCGGGACGACCCACACGTGAAAGTTTGTTATCAAAGAACCCGCAAAAAATTGTTGTGCCTGTACTCTTTCTTGATGGCCACGTGGAACAGATTCCTTTGGATGAAGCGCCCGACCACATTAAGGCGTTAGTCGAATTGTTCCCAGAACCGATGGACGAGGATGAAGAATCAGAGACCGAAAGTTACATTGATGAAAGGGATGAACAGGATGAATAAAGAAACAACAGAAAAAGAACTGCAAGAGACACCGGAGCAAGAGGCCTTTAGTTGGTCTGGACTGGCTTGTATAGGGTTCATATTCCTGATGGTCACGGGCTGGTTTCTGATCCCCGCACTGGTCCGCGCCCGAGAGAGTGGACATCCTCCTAACGTAAGCAACTACCTTAAGCAATGGGGACTCATCTACAAGATGTATGCCAATGAAAGTCCGGGCAAGCAATACCCGCCACTTACAAACCATGATGGTTTATGGGTTCCTGATTTGAAGACGATCTACCCGGAATATCTCACGGACGAAGATATTGTGATCGCCCCGGAAAATTGGATAAACGACTATGCAACGCTACATGAAGAACTATACGATAAGACCTATCTTCATAATCAGGTTGACATTGACAAGTTGACACAGATTATGGCACAAAGTTATGTGTATGCCGGGTGGGTCGTGTACGAAGATACGGATGTGGAGTTCATGAAACGCTTTCGTACGACAGAAGGCATGCACATAGGCGATATTGAAACAGAAGAAGCAAGTTCCTACTGGATACGTGAAGGTGTGGAACGATTCTTTATAACGGACATCAACAATCCCGGTGCAAGTGCTATGGAGCAATCCAAAATCCCGCTTATGGTTGCCCGTCCTGGCCCGGAAAAATATTACGGTAGAGGTTGTGCTGGCTTTTTCAATAAACATTTTTTAGATAAACCAAAGCCGCTTTTCGTACCTGTGCTCTATCTTGATGGCCACGTTGAAAGTATACCTCTGGAAAAAGCGCCTGACCATATTAAGGCGTTAGTCGAATTGTTTCCAGAACCGATGGAAGAGGAGTGAGAATTAGGAACGGCTGAAACGTAGGCGTACCTTCTCTGGTGCGCCTACCCGCAAGTGACACACTGGCGCACCTGGGAAGGTACTCCTACGGAAGAGAATGAAAAATGGTGGGTTTCGCATCCGCTTCACCCACCCTACAGTTCATCCGGTTTATCCCCTTCATCAATGTGTAGTGAAATGTATTTCGATGGCAGAAAATTCATCCGGGGCAACCGGTTCCACTTCGGTGATTGTTTTCTGGTCTTTGCCTTCGCCGACCTTTACCGTATAACTTCCTTCTTCAAAAACGCCGGGCTGATAGGTGCTGCCCTTGATGCGCAGGGTGTATACCACTTCATTATTGGCTTCGTTGATGACCTGCACCACGGGGTTCTCGCAGCCACTGATGTTGAGGGTTGGCAGGAACGCGACCGGCTTGCGGCTGTAGTTGTCGGTTTGCTTGATGGTCATGGGCCAGCCGGGGTATTGCTGTGCGGTTGCGTCCATAACATCCACATTACGCGGCCAGCACTCGGAGGTGATGGTGCGGTTTTCTTTATTGAAGCGGACAATGCCGAATCCCGCTGCGCGGGTGGTCAGTTTGCTGCCATCGGCCGGTTCCTTGTCGGGATTCGCTGCTGCCCAGCAGGTGATGCGGTTGCCGAAACCGTCAAAATGACGACCGGTATATTCCGGCATACCCGGCTGAAGATTCCCGCCCGGTTTCAGCGGTTCCCACCAGCGCAGGTACAGGTTCGCAATGGAAGGTACGCAGAAGGAATAGCAGGCGTCTTCCCACTCGTCAATGCCATGATGAAAGATGGTGGCCAAATGCTGGTCGCCTGCAATATGCACGGCGAAACATCGCCGGATTTCCGCCAGCGCCTTGTTGCGTCCGGTCTGGGGCCAACCGTTGGAATCCATATCTGCATGAAGCCGCCCACCAGTCTTCCCGTGAATATGCGCACCGCCACAGAAAATGGTCTGGGACAGCACCGCTTTCATGTCGGCGTCCTGCCAGTCCTGACCCCATGCATTCAGAAAAGACAGCTGGCGTTCGCCCAGCAATACCGCCCCTTCCACGTCCACGCTCTTCGGGTCGTACTCCGGGTCCAGAATATGGTCGGGACGGGGTCCGCGCTGGGGCACCAGCCCTTCGGGTCCTGACTTGAACTTGCGGTCTTCAATGATGGCAAAACTGATTCGGCCAAGATTCAATGCGGTATAATAGACGCCAATGCCCTGCTGGATGGGTGTGGGATCATAGGGGTCCGGCAGATGCCAGGTCTGTGCGCGCTCGACGGCTTTTACGTAACTGACTGGCATAAAGTAGCCACCGTCATGCCCGGCAGGGGTATGGGATTTTTTCCCGGCGGCCCCCCAGAGGTTCGCCTGTCCCACGTCGTGATCATCGGGAATGGTGATGGTGGGTCGGTTGCGAATGATGTCGCCAAAATCGCGTCCGAACCGAAGCCAATAGCCCAAATGATGTTTGTGATCGTAGACCTGGTCACCGGAGAAGAACAGCAGGTCCGGGTTAATCTTCTTGATGTTCTCCACAATATCGGTGCGGGGAATGTCGCCGCCATGCCCTTCGTAGATGGAGTTGCCCGTGAACGCCGCCACAACAATTTCGTTCTTCTCGACCGGATCGCGCCGAATAAGTCCTTCATAAGTGGCAACCCCATCCAACGCACTTACCTGGTAGGCTTTGTCCTGCGTCATGTCCCAGTTTTCCACCCGAAAATGTGCCGTCCAGGTCTTATCCTTTACCTCATTGCCGTACTCATCTTCGGTGATCTTGGTTTCGGCAACTTTTTTCCACCCGTCACCTTCCTTGACATTCAGAACAGCGGTGCGGCTTTCGTCGTCTTTCAACGGGTAGAATTGAACGGTCATTTTCAGCACATCGTTGCATACCGTATATAAAGCCATGCAGATGCGTTCTTCCGGCTTCACTTCTGGTATGGCAACAACACCTTTGTCGGCAGCGAAAACACTGGACGCGCCAGCAACCAGAAAAATCAAGGCCAGGGTTATGGATGCGCATTTCATGAGTGTAACTCCTTTTGTTGTTATCCGGCCATGATACCCACCAGGAATCATGCGGTTCAAGCACTATTGTGAATTCAACTCTCTTGCCTTTTTGGCAATACCATTCAGCATTCCCGCGAAAACAAACTGATGCACAATAAACAAGGCGTACCAGTACACAATACCAAACAGGCCGACAGGATCGTATTCAGCGGTCTGACAAATCACTACACCATCGCCGTCGGGCGTCACTTCGAACTGTAGCCAGGCGCGTCCGGGCAGACGCATTTCTGCGGCCAGAGTGAGTTGTCGCGGCGGGTCAAAGACTTCCACGCGCCAGCAGTCCACCACATCGCCCAGACGCAATTCTTCCGGGTCGCGTCTGCCCCGGTGCATACCCACACCGCCCACCGCCCAGTCCAGCAGCCCCCGCAATTTCCACAGCCAGTTGCCGTAGTAATAGCCGTTTTTGCCGCCGATGCGTTCAATCGCCGCGAAGGCGAATTCCGGCGGCGCATCCACATGGCGGCGACGGCTGTCCACAATCCTGCTGCCGAACACCACCCCGCCCCAGTTGGGCTTTTCCACAGAGGACAGCGCATCCGTCCAGTGGGTCTCCGTGAATTCCTGGTCTTCCTTGCGCAACGCAAGTTCAATGGCCTCACGCACGCCCCGCGGCTGAATGTCAAAGTCGCGCAATGCGTCCGGATGCAGCACAACACTCGGCGTGGTAATGCTTTCTATCAGCCGCCGTCCGATGGAGGCAAAGACAGGCGTCACCAGCCCCAGCCACAGACTGGACAGCCACGGCGTCAGTACAGGGACGGCAATGTAAATGCGGCGCAACCCCACCACCTTGCCGTATGCCTTCATGAGGTCAATATAAGACATGCGTTCCGCGCCGCCGATCTCATAGATGCGGCTTTCTCCTGTCGGCAGGTCGAGCGCTGCGGCCAGGTAGGCGAGCACATCCTCAATGGCGATGGGTTGCGCCATCACCGATACCCAGCGGGGCGTGATCATCACCGGAAGCCGCTGCATGAGCGCACGGATGAGTTCAAAAGAAAGGCTGCCGCTGCCGATGATGACCGACGCACGAAATTCGATAGTTTCAATGCCGGAGGTGCGCAGAATTTCACCGGTGTGGATACGGCTGCGCATGTGCGGCGAAGGCGTCACAGACGGGTCGCACAGCCCACCGAGATAGATGATGCGCCGCACACCGGCCTGTTTCGCCGCATCGGCAAAGTTTTGCGCAGTGCGTTCCTCTTCCGCTTCGAAGTCGCCCTTGTTGCCCAGCGAATGCACCAGATAGTAGGCCGTTTCTACGCCCTTAAACGCTTTTTCCAAAGACGCCGGATCGGACAGGTCGCCTTGCACCACTTCCGTATCATCACATACGCGATCATACAGTGCTTTAGGCCTGCGTGCCAGACAGCGCACCTGCTTCCCCCGATCTTCCAGCACATGTATAAGACGCCCGCCAATATAGCCGGTGGCGCCTGCGATCAGTATAGTTCGTTTTTTTTTGGATTTCATGTTGGTGCTGCTGATCTCTTACAGATATCGTTCCAGAATACGGTTTGCGATAGCCATAGCTGTCGCGGTAAGAGAGCATACCACCGCACCCCAAAGGATATCCACTACCGTGACCACCAGCGGCCAGTCCCTGAGCAGGGCGTAATTGGTCAGGTCGTACACGGCATAAACGACGGCCCCGAAGACAGCGCCCCAGAGCAGCACCTG
>CAZBNU010000101.1:5688-13476 GCA_964493075.1 uncultured Nitrospirales bacterium
GTGGGAACCGTCCTATAATGAAGAATCAGTACAGGCTTGTGCATTCCACATAATATCAAAGGAAGGAAACCAAGATGCGAATTTTAACGCTCATCATGATTCTATTGCTTACGGCCGGTGCTTCTGCCACCGACGACTCATGGAAACTACCGTTGGATGTGAAGGAAAAGGCGCTGGAGCAGAATGCCCGCGACTTTCATAACATCATGGGCCTGTATCCGAGCCAGGTGGAGGTGAATCTGGTCACAGGAAAACCGGACTTCTCTACGTTGGGCTATTGTGACATTGCCCATGCAGTGTGCTGGACCGCCAACTATCTTGCGGGGTGTTCTTACCGGTATGCCTACCTCAAGAAGATTGGCGCACCAAAAGAAGTGCTGGACGATGCACGACAGCGTGCCGATGAAGTCTTCGAGGCTATCTATCGCTGTCAGTTAGTGACAGGGGTACGCGGCTTGCAGGCGCGCGGTTATGCCATTGGCCACGGCGAATCCTACGAGGAGCGGTATAATGATAATCCCCGCGACATCTGGTATCAGGGAGCAAACGAATTCAGCAACCTGCGCTGGCGCGGCGATCCCAGCCATCATAATTATAGTGATACCATTGCAGGGTTGGGGCACTATTACGACCTGTGCGCTGAACATATCCAGAAAGACCGTTGCCGCGAAGCCATTGATGCGCTGGTGGGGTATTGGGTGGATAATGACTTTAACATCTGGCATATTGACAGGGAGAAGAAGACCCCTATTCTGGGATTCACCGACGGCAAAACATTGAATCTGCGGATCATGATGGCGATTGCGGGTGCAAAGACGGCACACCACGCCACGGGCGACCCCAAGTATCTTGCCGCCTACGAAAAACTGCTCACCCAGTACAATGTGCGGGGCATGACCTCCTTCGAGACGGAAAAGGATTTCGATGACGCGGAACATGTGCTTAACCACTTGGAGAATCTGTTCCGCATAGAGACTGATCCGGAATTGCTGGCGGCCTACCGGGTTATTCTGGACGCTATATGGGCAAACCACAAGGACGATGCCCAGACGTTGTTCACCTATATCTACATGAGTCTTGTGCCCGATGCGCCGGACCGTGACAAGGCACTTCGTGAAGGATTGTTTTCGTTGCAAAGTTGGCCGACAGACACTACGCTGCAACCGCGTATGAGCAGTCTGAATCCTGATCTAAAACCGCCTTTTCCGTTATATGCAGCAGCGTGGGACAACGAGTATATCTGGAAGGGCAACCTGTTACGTGGTGACGGCTGGTTGAGCCGTTCCATCGTGTCGCTGTCGGTGCCTGCAGAGGACCCCATGGTTATTTATGCCGTGGATTCCAACGGCGATATTTACCAGTCCCGTGACGGTGCGGCCACGGCTGGCGGCTGGCGTCCCATCAGCCTTACGCTGCCTGTGCCTGCCCGCAGGATTGTTACCGGCCCCCGTGTACGCATTCTCTATGTATTCGCTGATGATGGACTTCACATCTCCCTGAATGCGGGAACCCGCTGGCAGAAGATAACGCCGCCGGAAGGAAGCGGCAAGATTCTTGACGTAATGCCCGACCCCAAAGAATCCAATGTGTTCAGGATTGTCACCGAAGCGGGCATCTATGAAAACAAATATCGCCGGGCAAAAGACCTGGGTAAATATTGGAAGCAAATGAAGAGTGCCGAGACAGCGGCTGAACCTGCTACTGCACTCCAGTTCAAGCATGATGGACGGGGTGTGTTAAAAAGCACCGATGGCGGGAATACCTGGGAACTGAAAACGCAGGGACTGGATATCTGTCGTTCCTATGCGGTGTTCGCACTAGCAACAACCGACATCGTGTATGCCAGCACACCCGCAGGTTTATTCCTGTCCCGCGACCAGGGCGAAACTTGGGAAGACGCGCACCTTGTGCTCCAGTTCATCTATAACACCCGCCGCGAAATCGGTGGTGCGGCGTACATTGACGCCTACTGGCGCGGCCTATATTACGGATTCATCAGCGAAGAACAAGCGAAAGAATAAACCAGTGGAGTAGGGAGGGGAGAAATCCCCTCCCTACTCCACTGGTGAAAAAAAACTTACCCATAGAACCCAAATTCATAGGCCGCATCATACAGCGCAATAACATTCTCCGGCGGTACGCCTGCCTGGATGTTATGCACGTTATTGAACACGTAGCCACCGCCGGGTTTGAAGGCTTCGAGGTTTTTGCGCACTTCTTCGCGCACCTGTTCGGGCGTGCCATGCGGCAAAATATGCTGTGCGTCAATGCCGCCGCCCCAGAAGGATAGTTTGTCGCCAAATTGCGCTTTCAGGTTCACCGGTTCCATGTTCACCGCGCTGATCTGCACGGGGTTCAATACGTCAATGCCGTTGTCTATCAGTTCAGGAATGTATTGCGTACAGGCGCCGCAGGTGTGGTACCAGATTTTCGCGTTGGTGCGGGATTTAATGTACTGCACCAGTTTTTTGTGGCGTGGCTTCACAATCTCTTTGTACACCATCGGGTTAAACAGCGGCCCTGTCTGTCCGGCCAGGTCGTCACCAATCATAATAACATCCACCACATCGCCTACCTCGCTTAGGAACACATGGAACCAGTCCATCCAGAATTTGAAGGTCTGGTCTATCAACACCTCACAGAATTCTGGGTTCGTCATCATATCCATGAACCATTTTTCCAGCCCGCGCATGTACCAGCAGATTTCATAGGTCACGCCGGAGATGCCGCTGACCACCGCATAAGGCGTTTCCTGTTTTATCTGGAGCGCACGGTCACGCAATCCCACGAACCGCCCAGCATCATCGCCTTTGGGGAAAGGATACGCCCGGATGTCCTCAATGGTGGCATCCGCCAGCGGATGATGGGTGATGTCCATGAAATAGGGTTGATCATCCGGCATGGACCAGCGCACCCCGAATTCATCCACCAGATCATGCCAGAGCCGCCCGTCCCGGGTTTCCTGAACAATGCCGCCTTTCCAGTCTCCTGCCGCGCCTGCAGCAATGTAACGTGTGTCCACATGAAGCCGCTCCAGCACCGCCTCGCAGGGTTGCGCCAGCTGCTGCACCGCATCCATGATGTTGATTTCATCGTCTATGCCCAGATGCTTGATCAGCGCCTGGTAGGCGAACTTGTGGATACCCGTCTGGTTGCCGCCCAGGTCAATGGGTACCCGGTCCGGCTCCTGATGATTTAACGCCGTAAGCAGCCGTTCCCGGGAAGTCATTGTTTCTTTGCTCATGAGTATTTCTCCTAGCCTTTAAGATAATTGCCATAACCCACAACAACCGTGGAAAGAATCAGCACCGCAATGCCTGCGAACAGGAGCAGGTGCGTTTTTTTGTCGGTGGCTTTCCATTCCTTCAGCATAATGCCCCACAAGTTGCTGAAGGCGATGATGAACGCCATGTGCAGGGTCCAACTGGAAAAGGAAAACTCCTCGCCCATGCGTGTCTCGCCCATGCCGTAAAAGAAAAACTGGAGATACCAGGTGACGCCTGCCATCGCACAGAAAATGTAGTTCACAAGCAGTGATGCACCCTCGCCTGCGTTGACATAATCTCCGGCGCTTTTGTTTTTCATATTCAGGAAAATACACCACAGGGCGTTGGTGGTCAGACCGCCCAGCATCACCACCACAAGAATTGGCATGTTTGCGAAAATGGACGGCGTACCCTTCTCTACTGCCAGTTCGGCGATGGGGTCGCCCGACACAAAAGCGAATGCCATGCAGGAACTCATGATGCCTGCGAAGAAGGCCACCCATAACCCTGCCATGAAATTAAATTCCTTGATGGTGGATTTTTTTTCTTCTTCGGTCAGTTGCTTTTCTTTGCGCATACCCGCCAGGCCGCATACAAAAATGCCGCCCAGGCAGATGCCCAATCCTGCCAGTACCACCAGCCCCGATTGCGTTTGCATGAGACCGAGAATCGTGCCCAGGAACAATGGCGGGATCAGCGTGCCAAAGAATGCGCAGAAGCCCAGTGATATGGAGAAGCCCAGCGATTGTCCCAGATACCGTACCGACATGCCAAAGGTAAGCCCGCCCACGCCCCACAGGATGCCGAAGAGGTAGGTCCATGCCAGACTTGACACCGGCGCGGAAGTCAGCACGCCCAATAGATCAGGACAGAGAATGGAAGCCGCGATAATCGGTGCAAAAAGCCACGCGAAAACACCGCCCACAATCCAGTAACTTTCCCACTGCCAGTTTTTCACCCGTGTATAGGGGATATAGAAACTTGCCGCAGCAAGTCCGCCAATTGCATGTAACAACACGCCCAGCGCCGGATTTGAATCCATGAGTTTACTTCCTCCAATAAATGAAAATGGTTTTGTATCATGGCCGATGTCCCTCATTTTGACGATTTGCCACAGCAGTAGTCAAGTAAGTAGTGTCGCTCTGTGATCTCTGAATATCTATTCTTGCACTAATTTCTGGCCTGTGGCATACTGGCGCGGTCATTGTCCGCATCCGAAAGAAGGAACTATGCTGCCATGTATGTGCGTTTTATTCTGTTGACTATACTTATTCTTATCCCGCTGACCGCTGCTTACGGGGAGTCGTTTTCTATGAAGCAGGAGGATAACGCTGCATTGCCCACTGTTCATTTCGGGGGATGTGGCGGGGTGTATTTTCTGGTGGAGCCGGGCGAGTTCTGGGTGGAGGTGGAGAAGTTTGATCGCAATATAAAAAAGCGTACCACCTTCTTGCGCGCCATACTTGTGGGGCCGGACCGGTCGGTGCTGGATGAAGCTACCCTTCCTGATGCACCGGGAGCAGTGCGGGGACCGATACAGCGGGAACGTCTAAGAGCCACAGTGCCACGCAAAGGCGTTTATGCCTTGAATGTGACGGTGAGTGAAGACCGGTATGGGGAGGATATCGGCTGGGGATTTCGCACCAACTGCCCGTATTACCTTGTGGAAACATCCCGTGGCCATCGCGATGCCGCCCACGAAGAACCCTTGGTGCTGCTGAGTCCGGGCATGCCCGGAGAGGTCTGTTTCATGCCGGAGAGGGATGCCTTTTCAATCGAGGTGTCCGGTTCGCCGGAAAACGAATTGGTTCCTGTTATATACGACAGAGCAGGGCAGGTCATCCAAAAATTGGCAAAGGATAAGGAAGGCAAGATGACGGGCACTATCCCTGCCGACGTGCCCCGGGATTCGCTGCCATGGCGGTTGTGTCTGCCGATATTTCAGGGTATCGTGCATATTGATGGGGTAACCCGCTGGTCGGATGGAAGCGACTACCCGAACCTCTCTTTGTGGACGCCCGACGCATCGTCGTGGTTCCCTTTTCATCAGAACCGATGGCTCCTCTCGCCTTACAGCCGAAAGGTCTATGGGGAACCGGGGAAAAAGGGCAGTATCGCCTTTGAACTGCATAATAATGGCTTTACCTCACGGTCATTCGATCTGGATGTTACTTTCCCCGATGCCCCGTGGGAAGTGAGTCTTTCTGCGGCAACGGCTACCGTCCCGGCGCGTGAGACTGCAACGGTTTCGCTCACATACACCCTACCCGCAG
Source organism: uncultured Nitrospirales bacterium (assembly GCA_964493075.1). Taxonomy (GTDB): domain Bacteria; phylum Hydrogenedentota; class Hydrogenedentia; order Hydrogenedentales; family CAITNO01; genus SLFT01. Next base: position 11,228 of record CAZBNU010000101.1, read on the forward strand.
AGGGCGATGAATTTACCTGTCGCCTGCATGCAACGCCGCAGGATTCCCCCCAGTTTTCAACCTACTCAACCTTGACCCTGTGCCAGGGCGCACCACCCGCGTCGCAACCCCTCGATCTTCCGCTGGTGCTTACCCCCTACAGACATGAAAACGAACAGTTCGGGTACCTGCCGCACTATCCAACTGCAAGCCAACTGTATTTCAACAGCGCAGCGCGTCCTTTTGTCGTTACAGATGCAAGTCTTTTACGCCTGCAAGAAAACTCTTGGAGTGAAACCCGTGAGGCCGCACTATCCGATGACCAGGCATATTCATTTCGCGTTCGCGGTTCGAAAATCGCTTTTGACCGACAAAACAACGTCTATCTGATAGGCCAGGTAAAAAATGCTACCGCATTGCTTTATTCCCACGATGATGGCGCTACGCTGGACGCCTGCCCAATACCCGGACAAGGCGTGTTGGACATTGAACAGTTCTCCGGGCATAACATTCCGGATGGCCCACCACCTCTAGTGCGGTATACACTAACGAAAAAAGACCCGAACGTGTTCTGGCGGCGCTTGAATGATATTGAACTGATTTTGCCGACGAATACCACAGAGGCTGCCGTTATTGTGGGGGAACCCATTCTTATCAGTGATAAATGCATCGGTTTTTCAGCACACTCCGGCATTCCGTCCTCGGTGGTTTCCCGCAATGGAAAGGTGCATGTGGTGTGGGCGGAAGCCACGGAACCCGAAGAGAATGCGCCGGGGGTGCCTACCTTCGTGGTAACTTACGACAGCAGCGCCAAAACCCTCGGCGTCCCCGCGCTGGTGGGCTACGGCCCGCCTGCCAATGATGTTCACAATACCCCCTCCATCACCATGGACAGCAAGGGGTATTTGCATGTACTTGTCGGTACCCACGGACGCACCTTCAAGTATGCCCGTTCGCTGCAACCCAATGATGCTGGCGGCGGCTGGACGGAACCGGAGGACCTTGGCCTCGGACTGCGCCAGACTTATGTGGGTTTTGTGTGCGATAAGGAAGATGTGCTTCATGTGGTTTTCCGACTCTGGCGTGATGATCGCACCTTCTTCCCCGCGAGCCTTTACGCCACATTGGCCCACATGAAAAAGAAGCCCGGTGAACCCTGGACGCAGCCCCAAATACTTGTTGTGCCGCCTTTTTCAGAGTACAGCGTTTTCTATCATCGCCTGACCATTGATTCTGCCGGGCGATTATTCCTATCCTATGATTACTGGTCTACCTACTGGTTTTATCGCACCGACCACCGGGGTGACAGGCGCGCATTGATGATGTCGCCTGATGGCGGAGCGTCATGGCAACTGGCAGATATGAAGGATTTATGTGACGACTATTGAGAAGGAGAAAAAGGTTATGTTGAGATACAAGGGTTTCGTCAGCGGAATATGTGTTGTGGCGGCTGCGTTAGCAGGCATCAGCGTAACGGTTGCGTGGGCGGAAACTACCGCCGAACTTCAGATGGCTACCTTTGATATTGACGCAACGCCGCCTGTCGGTTCACACTTGGCCTATAACCCTGTAATCGGCAGTTGGGATATGGGCCTGCGCGCACGGGGTATCGTGTTGCTGGGTGCAGACGTGCCAATCGTATTGTGCGCAGTGGATTTTGTGGGCATTGGCAGCGAAGGCCATGACGCTTTTCGCCAGACTCTTGCCGAAGCTGTCGGCACCGACATGAAGCATGTTGCCGTCCATACCGTTCATCAGCACGACGCCCCCGGCTGCGATTTTACGGCGGAACGCATCCTGAAGGGACATGGCATCACGCCCCAGCGTTATGAAGGCACCTTTCACCGGGAAGTGATTAAAAGGTTGGGTGAAGCAGCAAAGCAATCGTTGGCAAAAGCGCAACCGCTTACCCACATTGGTCTCGGCAGCGCCCCAGTGCATAAGGTGGCTTCCAACCGGCGGATAGTGGGGCCAGACGGAAAAGTGGGGGACATGCGCGGTTCCTCATGTAAGAATGCCACGCTGATTGAAGCGCCTGAAGGGCTGCTTGATCCTGATGTGAATCTGGTCAGTTTCTGGAATGGCGACACGCCGGTGGCTGTGTTGAGTTACTATGCCTGCCATCCGCAAAGTTATTACCGAACCGGTATTCCCAATCCGGATTTTCCGGGGGTGGCCCGTTTCCTGCGGCAAATGGCGGTGCCCGATGCGCTGCATGTTCACTTCGACGGTGCAGGCGGGAACGTCGCTGCCGGCAAATATAACGATGG
>CAZBNU010000102.1:0-13409 GCA_964493075.1 uncultured Nitrospirales bacterium
CCCCACTCGCTGGTGAGGGTGGTATGCACCCCAAGATTGGCCTGGGGGTTTTTGCGCGCAAAATCAACCGCTTCCATGAACCAGGGACAGGGCACCATTATGGTGGCGGAGGTGACCGCGCCTGCTTTCAAGGCGCGCTCCGTGCCCTTGTTCGTGGCGTGATTCATGCCGAAATCGTCAGCGTTAATAATCAACACCTGGGCATCCTTCGCAAAACCAAGCCGCTCCACCAAGGTGGGCTTCTCTTCAGCAGAAAGATAGCACGAAAACAACAGTACACAGGCAACAACCACTAAAATACGCATTGTCTAGTCTCCTAACGCGGGCGGTGCCCGCAACCAAAATTACAAACACTATAAAAAGTCAACCATCGTCATTGCGAGGTACGAAGCAATCTCTTTTTCAAGATAGTCATCGCGTAACATCAGATTGCTTCGTACCTCGCAATGACGACAAAAAGTAGACGCGGCATCCTTGCCTCTTTTCCAACGCGGCAGGGATGCCGCGTCTACGTTATGCCAACAAGGCATCAATCATCAGACCTTGTCAGGTCGCAGTTGGTTTCCGGGCAGTCATTGCAACCCATGTATACGATCGAAAATGCGGCTGGCGAGTACTGCCTTCTCTATACAACCCTGGGATTCCGGTTCTTGATTTGGCAACAACAACCAGGCTTCACTGGCATCTGCGCCGATGGCGTCTTTCTCACCGCCCACCGCATTGGCAACAATCATATCGAGATTCTTGTTTTTCAGTTTCGCAGCAGCATTGGACACAACTTCGTGCGATTCCGCTGCAAACCCGATAACCTTGCATCCAGGACGTTTTTGCGCCGCAACAGCGGCAATAATATCCGAATTAGGCGTCAAGGTAAGGGTGATACTTTCACCAGTACGCTTGATCTTCTGTTTTGATGCGGCCTCCACCCGGTAATCTGCGACGGCAGCGGCGGCAATAATCACATCGCAGCTGTCGGCACGGGCCATGACCGCTTCGTACATTTGTGAGGCTGTGGACACCTGTACCACTTCCGCTGCGGCAGGTAGTTTTACCTCTGCGGGACCGGACACCACGCACACCTCGGCGCCGCGACGCAATGCTTCCAAGGCCAGGGCACGTCCCATTTTGCCTGAAGAGCGGTTGCCAATAAAGCGCACCGGGTCTATGGGTTCATGATTGGGGCCGCTGGTAATGAGCACCCGCTTGCCTGCAAAATCTTTTTCGGTATGCAGGGCAATGGCTACCGCATCCAGAATATCATCCCGGTCTGCCAGCCGTCCGACACCCGTGTCGCCACAAGCAAGATTGCCGCTGGCAGGTCCCACAAACAATGCGCCCCGCTCCTTCAACAATGCGATATTCGACTGCGTGGCGGGGTGGGCGTACATGGCGGTATTCATGGCGGGTGCAAAAAGGATGGGCGCACGGGTGGCAAGCAACGTGGTGCTCAACCAGTCATCGGCAATGCCGTGTGCGGCTTTTGCCAGGATGTTTGCCGTTGCGGGAGCAATAAGAAATAAGTCCGCACGCTGCGCCACGGCGATATGCTCCACGCCGGGCATGGGGATGGGAGAAAACATTTCGGTGATTACGCTTTGGCCGGTGATGGCTTCAAACGAAGCAGGACAAACCAGTTGTTGCGCAGATTTGGTCATGGCGGTCAGGACGGTCGCACCCTGTTGCGTCAGTTGCGATGCAAGGTCGCAGGCGCGATATGCGGCTATGGAACCGCACACCCCAAGCAGAATCGTCTTGTCCGCATAGAGCAGGCTCATGAAGGATTACTCGTCATATTCCAGGTAGTTCTCTTCGGAGTCGTCGGCGGCTGCATAGGACAATTTTCCTGCCAGCACTTCTTCAAGGGCCTTTACTGTGCTCTTGTCAGAACGCATCGAAGCGCCAAAACCGTGTGGCTCATTTTTGGAGAGCTGGTTGGCGCGGGATGCGGCAACAATGACCAGACGGTATAAACTGTCAAACTTATCTTTGAAATCATCCACACAATATGGGGTCGGCATGATGCGGAACTCCTGTTGCATTTGAAGGGGTTAGGGTAAACAAAAAGGATACACGTATCCCACTGCTCGCGTAAGTATAACATATTCCCGTACAATTAATGGAATTTTCCATCGGTGCAACTGTTGAGGCCAACTTCTCGTCACACACATCCAAATCGGAATCCAAATCGGAATCGGAATTAACCAGAATCACAAAGATATTATATAAGTACCGGCAGACGTAACCCCGTTGGGGTAAAAGAGGAGGGTGGCGGATAGGGGTAAATCATCTGTGTTATCAAATCCCGTTGGGATATACGGCGTAAGGGTAAATCATCATTCGCCCCTACGGCCATACTACCCAGGTTTGCAGGCAATATACCCTTTGGGGTATATTCGACAAACAGTTGACATCTTTTGCGAAGAAATGTGGTATAATTCTTTTACAAGTTGAAATGCGGTTTTTTACAGGGCATGAAATAGCTGTCTGTGGATAATTGTTTCTGTTTACGTATGCACGTTATACTTATGTGTTGGAGATACACTTATGATAGAAGAAAATGTGGTGACACGAAAACGTCTACGGCGTAAAGATGCCGGTATGACGCTTATAGAACTTGTCTTCGCGGCTGGCGTGCTATCCGTAGCGTTGAGCACCATGGTGGGCGCGTTGATGACACTGACGGTGATGGGCGATGTTGCCGAAGGGCGCACCCAGGCCATGACCGCGCTGGCGAGCGTGATGGAGCGCACCCGCGCTGCGGGTCCTGAAATTTTAACCCAGACACCGGTTCCCGTGGAAGTGGATGGCAAAACCATGGCCATCATGATGGAGATTATCGGACCCAATGGCGAAACCATGGACGTACCGGTATCGTTGGACGCAGACGGCAATATGCCGCCATTGCCCAACCCGCTGGAGGTGCAGGTAACCATCATGTGGGAAGACAAACGGGGGCGGGTATATTCCACCCGGTCCACAACGATATTGGGGAGGTAATCTATGAATAATCGCGGTTTCACATTACTTGAAATGATGATGGCCGTGGCCATTTTTACCATGGTCATGGGCACCTTGTTTACGCTGAGCCTTACCTTCGCGAATACAGCGGAAATCCAGGAACTGCGCATAACAAACAACGACGAGGCACGACGCCTGTTCCTGGCACTGACGCCGCTGGTGCGGCAGGCTTCGCGCAGCACGGTAAATTGGGGCGAAATGCCGGGCGACCGCATCACCTTTCAAATGGCTACCGACATGGACGGCAACGGCTTTGCCATTAACCCCACGGGGCAGATTGAACTTACCGGTCAGGTAGCCATCGAACGCGATAGAACAGACGCCAATGGCGACGGCATTACCATGTCCCAGTTGGTCTTCATAGACGAAGATGGTAATGTGCGTGTTCTCGCCAATGGACTGCAGGAAGAACCGGCGCCAGCAGGGGCAGGAGAAGAAATTCCCGACGGCGTCGGTTTCTGGGCGGTACGGCAGGGCGACGGCATTTTAATTACGGTGCGTACTGAAGGCAGGACGCGCCGCGGACGTTTGTTCACGACTACGGTTTCTGAGTTTATCCTTCCACGGAACAACAATTAAGGAGGAATTGCCATGAAAAACAAATCTCGCAGGGCCAAAAACAATGCCGGTATGGCATTGCTCACAGCGCTTATGTTCATCTCCATCACGGTGTTGGTCTTGACCTCCATGACGGCACGGTATGTGCAGCAGCGCGTCCAGACCGACCGCTTCGAAGACCAGTATATCTGCTTCGAGGCCGTGGAAGCGGCACTCGAACAGGGAAAATCGGCCATCAACAATGGCAATTACACCTTCAGAGTCGGCATCCCGGAAAACTGGGAACCGGAATTTTTTACAAACGGCGGCATGTCGCTGCCGGAGTTTGAAGTGGACGGTGTCGCGCCGGGCTCCTTCGTCTCCATGCCCAATGTGGAATACGTCATGTATGTTCACCAGTGGGACAACGATGGCCACGACACCAACGGCGACGGCATTGTGGACAGCGACGATGAAGCAGGGATGTTCAGCGTCCATGCCGCTGCCCGCATGAATGGCCTCACCCGACGCCTGGAAGCGGTATACGATACAAAGGACTTCGGCATCTGGAACAACGCCATCTTCGCCGGACGCGGCCAGGAGGCCAGTCGTGGAAATAACACCATTAACGGCAATGTAAAAATCCATGGGTCCGTGCATGTTCTTGGTGACAATCTTTATGAGGGTAATGTCGCTGTGGAAGGCATTGACATGCGGGGCGCGGCCATGATTCGTAATGATTACGTGGGAATCGTACCCGAAATGGCGGCGCGTGTACCAACCATTAAGAAAACCCTTTATGACGGAGAAATGGTGGAGACGCTGGATACTGAGTTGCGTGTGCGCAAGGGCATTGTTGCATTGACAGGCAACGCCCACGTAGGGGTGGAATGGGATTCGAGTGAGGATTATAAAGGCCCTGTGGATGGAACCTATGTAACCGATGGTTGGGGTGGAGCCCAGGAGGACACAAGGGTTTACAGTGATAATGGTTCAGATAACCCTTATGATTTGGGAGATGGGTTTGCAATGCCCCTGTTTGAAGATCCTTGGCGTGATCCGGACACAGGCGAGTTTGTGAATAATCCCAACACCGGCACTTGGTACACCCATGCTGAGTATTTCACCGAGGTGCTTGTAGGCGGACCGGATCGCACCGCCAGTGGCGGCACGTTCGATGGTGATGTTACTATTGGTGAAAAAACGGGTTTTTACTATAATGCCACTACAGGTGTATATAAAACGGGAAATGCTACTAACACTGTAAGTCCCGATCCGGATGACCATTTTATCTTGAAGAAAGCCAATTCAGATATTATACAAATTAATGGCGCCATACACATTAACGGGAATTTGACCTTTGATAAAGCGGATTTGTTTTACACGGGACGTGCGGCAGTAATGATAGAGGGCGCGGTGAGCAACAAAGCTAATTTGATGACGGTTAACAGCCCAAATAATGTTAATGATTATGCGATGAGTTTTCCGGTCCGTAATTGTCTAGGTTTGATGAGCCGCGGTGATATGGCTTTGTGCGAAAAGGGTGCTGCCCAAACGCGGATATTAGGGGCATTTTATAGTGCAGGGCGTGTAAGTTCGGACATGCAGACCCAGTGCATGGGAACCATGGTAGGAACCAATTTCGAGATGGGCAACGCAGTGCCGGATATATTTCAGGTGCCTTCTCTCGCGCGGAATCTGCCTTTGGGCATGATCGGTGACTATCCCGTTTTGCGGGTGCGCATTGTTTCCTGGCGTGAACTTGGCGTCAGCTGATAGCAGACAGATATGCGTTTCCACGATCAACGTGGGAACGAGAGAATGAGATGATTGGCCCGGCCTTCTGAACACAGACGGCCGGGCTTGCGCATTAACAGGGATAGCGTGATAACGAGAGGAACGTGCCCTAATAACAGCGATCGCCCGTCATTCCCGCGAAAGCGGGAATCCAGTGCCATGACCACAGGATACCCGTTGCTTTCTGGATTCCCGCTTTCGCGGGAATGACGGGCTGCGGTTGGGTTGCTTTGATTCTCGCAAAAGAGTGCCACTCTCGTTTCCGACGGGATCAGGATATCTGAGATTGCTAGACTTGCTCGACATCTATAAATTATCATGGCATGTTGTAAAGCCCCTATGGTTATGTGTAAAATTTTCTGGTGGTTTTAGATAAACTGCGGGCAACCCCGCGAAGGGAGTACTTTCGTGCACGATAAAAACAAATGGTATATGGTGCTGGCCGTAAGCGCTGTGGTGTTGGGCGTGGCATTGATTGGATTTATCAGCGGCGGCGGCAAGCCTGTAGCGCCGGATAAAAAGAAGCCAGTCGTATTACGTTCAAACACGCCTGCGTTGAGAACAGAAAAGATACGGGAAGAATTGGAGGCGGCAAAGAACTATGAGCCGCCCAGTTCTCTTGACAAGACGCGCAGCACAATCGAATCTCATAGGAGGCGCTATGAAGGGAATACAGATGCACCCGATGCGCCAGCGTTGTTGGAGGCCATGGGCAACCTGTATATGATGCGCATGGGTGATTACGGAATGGCGGCATATTGTTATCAGGAAATCTTGCACCGCTATCCGGATTGGAACAGAAGACGCGCATACGTTGGTTTGGCAACTGCTTACAGTAAGATGGGCGATCTGGAAAATGAGATGCGTATATATAATGAAATGATGAAGGAGTACCCCAAAGACAGCGTCGAATACAAGTGGGCAGCCGACAAAACTGGCGAAGAGCCGTGGGAAGGGCCGGGCGTTGTACTTCCCGGATCGCCCGAAGAAGCAGAGCTTATTAAAGAGACTGAGGAGGCTTTTGCCGCCGCGAGGCAGGAGGCTGTGGAAGAAAACGAAGGAAATGAGGGCGAGCAGGCATCAGAACCGGATACAGCAGGTGTGGAAGAAGAATCGGCCCCCTAACCGGAGTACGCGTTTCTTTTGCAAATCGCCGCCCACAGCCGTCAAGGCTCCTAAGAACAAGATTTGTAACACAATGGAATATAATATTTTAAAACATAGATTCGCCAGCACGCCACTATCTCTATCCTGGGAACGCCGACGTCCCCGTCGGCACCGACTATCGCTATCAAGATAGCGATAGAGATAACTATAGCCGGTGCCGACGAGGACGTCGGCGTTCCCAGGATAGGCTGCAAAATGTTCTTCCGTAATAAACCCCGCGCCGTGGGGTGATAGGCTCGCAATGACGGCGCTGATGGTGTTGTTCTGGGTTGTGGGTGTAGCCTACGTTAGGAATGTTACATGTTTATTGTTATTCTGCGAAGTATCAGCCTTTTCTTTACAGCCTTGTTTGTGACGTTGCCATTCATCACGATCATAGCGTCTTCGGCGCGTGCAGATGCCGATCCCTTTCTCATCAGCACCACGCTACAGCAGTATGCCGCACAGAAGGACCTGTATTCCGAAGGTGAAGGGGAACCTGACGGGGAATCCATTTTTCTGCCTTGGGAACAGTACGCGGCATTGGGCGGCATTATCAGTCTTGCACTGGGCATCGTGTGGCTTGCCGAAGACCAGCCAAGCCCGTGCATGGTGGCCACTGCCGCTTATGGCACCCCGCTGTCCCCTGGACTCAGCGTGCTTCGCACGTTTCGCGACCGGACTCTTCTGGATAGTGCGTGGGGTACGGCCTTTGTGGATGTGTATTACCGCGTAGGCACAGACATTGCCGGTTTTGTTTCCGACCACCGCTGGGCGGCCTGGTTGGTGCGGCTTGTCCTGGCGCCGCTGATACTGGTCGCCGCTCTGGTGCTGTGCTGTCCGGGAATCCTGTCCGCGACCGGATATATCTTATTGGTGACAGCCGTCCTGATTGTGTTATATTGGTTGCGGCGAACTTGGGGATTCGATGCGCCAGACGTGCAGGCCAATATGTACCGGTAATGGGGCCGCGCCATTGAACAGACACGATAGTCTCTGTGTTTTTTTGATGTAGCGGTTCTGCTGTGACGTTAACTGAGGAGTTATATTTATGGCACTGGATTTTGATGCCTTGCTTTTTGATGCCGTTGATCGGAAGGCTTCTGACGTTCACCTGAAGGTGGGATGTCAGCCGCTTGTTCGTATAGACGGACACCTGCACCGGCTGGAGGAACTGGACATTGTATCGGGCGGCGATATTTTCTCCATCATTGACCGGATTTCCGACGAACAGGCCCGCATCAAGTTTCAACAGACCATGGAGATGGACACCTCCTACATGCTGAAGGATGTGTCCCGGTTCCGCGTCAATATGTGCATGGATGACGGCAAACCACGCATTGTCATGCGCGTGGTTCCCCTGGTAGCGCCCCAGATCGAGGAGTTAAACCTGCCCCCCATCCTGTCGCGCATGTGCAGTCTGCGTAATGGGCTGGTGCTTTTCACAGGACCGACGGGTAGCGGTAAATCCACTTCGTTGGCCGCCATGATTGACCGCATCAACACCACGCGCACCGACCATATTGTGACTGTGGAAGACCCGCTCGAGTTCATGCATTCCAACAAGGCCGGCATTGTAACGCAACGCGAGGTGGGACAGGATACGCTTAACTTCGGGAATGCCCTGCGTGCCGCGCTGCGCCAGGACCCGGACATTATCCTTATCGGCGAGATGCGCGACTCCGAAACGGTGAAGATTGCCCTGTCTGCCTCTGAAACCGGCCACCTTGTGCTGTCCACCCTGCACACGGTGGACGCCGTGGAAACCCTGCACCGCATTCTGGAATTTTTCGAGTCGGAGCAGCAGACCCAAATCAGAAACCAGCTGGCCAGTGTGTTGCGATGCATCTGTTCACAGCGCATTCTTCCTGTAGCGGAAGGCGCCGGACGCGTGGTGGCCGCAGAAATTCTCATCGGCACGCGGACCGTGCGTGAATTCATCCAGCAGGGCCGTCCTTTCAAGGACATTGTGAAGCTGATTGAAGAAGGCAAAGAGCAATACGGCATGCAGACCTTTGACCAGTCCCTCTATGATCTCTGGAAAACAAAACGTATCGCCACGGATGTAGCGCTGCAGTATGCTTCCAGCGCAAAAGACCTGCAGCTGCGCATGCAGGGTTTGTCAAAGCGTTAAGTCTTTTACTGTGGCAGATTACGGTAAGCCTACAGAGTACATTCTCGTTTTTGATTGCGGCTTCGATCTGATAGGGTACTAATGTGGGCTTCACCCACAACGCAGTTTTACCTCCGCAACCTGGAACAATTATGAATGATAAGCAAAAAATGGGGACTGCCCTTGGCGCAGATAAGTGCTACAAATTGCATGGTAGACCTGATGCACCAGGGCTGTCCCCGCTTTTTTGCGGCTTTGACACACACGCCCGAAAAAATCGGGGACAGTTCCGTCGCCGGGTCCTTACTGCAACAAACGGATATTGCATGAAATCAGGCACCTATTATTCCCTCTGTCAATATGTGAAATCGCGACGGGAACAGTCCCCATTTTTTCTAAAGTCGCTCTTGTTTGCTGTTGTGGGCATGCTGCTGGTTGCAGGGTGCAACTCCGGCAGCGAGATGCGCCCCGGCCTTTCTGATGCCGTTCGCGATTATTCCGATTCACTGCTGGTTGTTCCTGATATCGAAGGTTTTGGCGTGGATACGCGTGCGGGTCGCGGCGGTACAATTCTGCGGGTGACCAATCTGAACGATTCAGGCGAAGGCAGCCTGCGCGCTGCCCTGGAATTGCCGGAACCACGTACCGTTCTGTTTGAAGTGGGCGGCGGCATCACTCTTTCCGAAGCCATTGTCATTTCTCAGCCCTTTGTCACTGTGGCAGGGGAAACAGCGCCGTCCCCCGGCATTACCCTTAATGGCGCAGGCATCATTATCAACACCCACAATGTGTTGCTGCGACACCTCCGTATTCGGGTCGGCGACAAGCCGGAAGGCCCCCCACCTACAGCCCGCGACGGCCTCAGCGTGCTGGACGGCAACCCCGGAACAGACACCTTTAATGTGGTGATTGACCATTGTTCCATCGCCTGGGCGGTGGATGAGGGCATGAGCAACTGGGGTAGCCGCGTATCGGACATCACCTACAGCCGCTGCATCATTGCAGAGAATCTGTCGCACTCCATCCATCCCGAGGGGGAACACTCCAAAGGCACGCTCATTGGCGACCATGCCCGGCGCGTGGCGGTGGTGGGGAATCTCTACGCCCACAACATGAAACGTAACCCCTTCATCAAGGGCAATGTGAGCGCGCTCATCGCCAACAATGTCATCTACAATCCCGGCATCGCCGCCATCCACTTCGGGGATATGGAGCGTTCAGGCCCTTCCCTGGGCACTGTTATTGGTAACGTGCTGATCCCCGGACCGGATACAGCGCGTTTGCTGCCGCTGGTACGTCTGCAACTGGACATGAATCCCCAGACCCGGGTCTACGCTCTCAACAACGATGCTGGCGGACGCGCCATGATGCGAAGCTTATGGGGCTATCGTGGTTGGCAAGCCGTTACCACCTATGATGCTGCACCCGTGCGGGTGCGTCCCCTGACCCAGCGTATGCCTGCAGAAACGCTGGAGTGGGTGCTGGGAAGCGCAGGCGCACGACCCCGCGACCGGGATACCGTGGATTTGCGAATTGTGGAAACCGTGCGCCTGGGAACGGGCCAGATTATAGACCACGTGACCGAGGTGGGCGATTTTCCTGTGGTGGAACCGGCATATCGTGAATTGTCCGTCCCTGAGTCTCCCCACCAAATCGAGGCAAACGGCTACACGGTACTGGAGAACTGGCTTGCTGACTATACAGCGGCCATTGAGTAGCCACGCCGCCAAACGGATAAACCAGATATTGTAGGCTGGGTGAAGCGTAGCGGAACCCACCTTCCTATTGTGTATCACAAAAGGTGGGTTCCGCTACGCTTCACCCAGCCTACAACTTTAAGAGTTAAGATACGCCGAAAAGACCATTAAATCAATTATAACCCTTTTATCAAGAAAGTGTTTTATTGCTTTTTCCCCACATAATCTGTATACTACCCCTATTCATTATTCTTTTATTTGGCTTTATACCTTGCGTTCATCGGACGCTCCAACGACAGGGATTCTTATCCATGGCAATGGCGCCCCCCCTCTCTTATGTGGTATTGAAAACGAGAAAGCAACCCGGCATCGGCGGCAAATGGGACAGCCCGGACAGGATACACGCAGAAGGATTATCCTTATCCTGTTTCAGTGAAGAAAGCACGTTCCAGCCTGTAACGGACCTGAAACTACTCTATGACGAGCACCAGTTATACGGCATGTTCCAGGTTCAGGATCAGTACGTGGTCTGCCGCGAAAAGGAATATCAGGGGGATGTTACGCGGGATGCCTGTGTTGCCGCCTACCTCCAGCCGAATCCGGACGGCGGCTATCTCGCCTTGGAGATGAACTGTTGCGGCACGTTGCGCGCGCGGTATTTCGAGGAGCCCAGCGACGGCAAAGGCGCGTTACAGGGGAAGGTTGTGCCGCTTCCCTGGAAAGACGGCTACCAGATTCGCATTTACACCTCCCAGTTCGGCACGGTCGCCGAGGAAAACACCAATTCGCTGACCTGGACGCTTGAATTTGTGATTCCTTTTTCCATTTTTGAGACCTACACCGGCCTGCAGCGTCCGCTTCGAGAAAATCCGTGGCGCGCCAATTTCTACAAATGCGCCAAGGAATGTTCCCATCCCCATCGGGCCTCCTGGGTCCCCCTTGAAAACGGTGTGAGTCTCCACCAGCCGGAATGCTTTGCCCCCCTCTACTTTGCCTGACTCAAAAGGCGAGGTTCAGCCCCGCGCCCACTGTGGCGTTCCACCGGCTGACGTCGCTGTTCAGCGGATTATTGTCGTAGCCGATAATCAGGTCGAGGCGCAACTGCAGCCTGTCCGTCACGGGCATAATAAAAGCGGTTTCCGATTGCGCCCGCAGTCCGTCGCTATCCGTAAGGGAGGGCAGCAACATGAGTGCAGTGCTGAGGGCATTGCGACGAGCAAACATCTGGTAGTAACGCAATCCAAGCCGTAGATTGAGGCCATAGTCACCGGATTCATGGCGTCCGCGTTCATAGTCCAAGTCAAATCCCGCAACCGCTCCCGCCGCTGACCGTTCCCGTTGAAACAAACTTTGGTACAAACCCAGCGTTAGATTCTGGCGCAGTTCGAGGGAACGGTCCAGGTCTCGATCGATTTCGGCGCGGACCAGAGGGGCAGTGCTGCCCTTGCCCAGCAATTCCGCCTGCGCCCGCACGTATTCCGGGAACTGATCGGGATCAGCACGTTCCACCAAAGCGTTGGCATCCAGCCGCCAGGAATCGCCGCGACCACTGGCATCCAACCGCACATGAGGCGCCGCCGTATCGCTGTCGCTGCGCCATTGCACACCAGTTCCGGCGCTTAAATCCCACCCTTCGCCAGAACGGGCATCCGCCGCTGCAGGCGGCGTTGGGATGGCTAGCGTCTCCTGGATGGCGGCGACGTCCAGTGGCTGCGGCGCATCACCGTTCAGCGGAAACAGGTGCTGTGCGTCCTCCGCAACCCCCAGTCGCCCATAGAATACCCGTCCGTCCGTCATGGTAACGCACAACATCTTATCTGTCGACAGGGTGCGCACCTCGCTCATGGGCGTCATCATCTGGCCCTGCAGGGTCGTGCGGAAAATCAGTGTGTTTTCCCGAATCCGCGAAAAAGTGCCGGAAAGGGATTCGCCGTTTTGCAGCACCACCACATCTGCACAGACCGGCGCTGCCGCCAGCGCAATCAACACCAGCGCAGCGAAAAAGATGCGTATGTAGGCCAATCTGCACATGTAAGTAGAACCAAGGGACGTAAGGGACATAAGGGACGAAAGGGACATAAAAAATAATTGTCAATTGTCAACTATCAATTCTCAATTATCCAGATGTTGCGATACTGAACATAATGGGAACCGTGGGATTGCAGTTTTATCAATCCCGGTTCGGTGGGCGGCGGCTGGAGACGTTCATTTTCTTTCCACGCCGTAATCTGGGGAATTTCCTGGTCTTTCTGAATCACATAGCCATTGTGCAGCACGGTCATGCGGGGATACTCCTTTACGGAACCGTCGTCATTGAAACGTGCGGCGCGATAGGTAATATCATAGGTCTGCCAATGGGTGGGCGGCAGTGCGGCATTCACGTAGGGCGCGGAAACCTTGTACAAGGCGCCGCATTCATCAAAATAGCCTTCAAGACCGAAACTGTCCAGCACCTGCACTTCATAGACATCCTGCACAAACACACCGCTGTTGCCCCGGCCCTGGCCCCGTTCTTTGGGTTGGAAGGGGGTACGGAATTCAATGTGCATCTGCAGGTCTTTGAACTTTTCCTTGGAAACCAGGTCGCCTGCGTCAGGCGTCACCATCATGGCGCCGTCGTCGGTAAGCAGCCAGCCATCGGCATTGTCCCATGCGTCAAAATTTGTGCCGTCAAAAAGCACCTTCGCCCCTGCAGGCGGCGTCGCACCGAGGGTGGGCGGTTCGTAGACAAACTTGCTCATTTCAAAAGTCATTTTTCCCGTGCGGCGTGCGCCCGTGAATTTGCCGTCCCGAATCTCGCCCTGATAGCCCTGCTCATTGAAGGCCAGAACTCCATCTTCTTCGCGGGCTTCAATAATGGCCAACACCGGGCATCGCATAAACAACTTGGTTGCAAGCCGTATCTGGTACTTTCCCCGTCCAAGGCCAACAACCTGCGCGGAAATATCGGGATTGACATCTTCATCCGCCGACCAGCGTCCTGTCCAGTTGCCGACCAACGGGTCCAGTTCCACCGGATACATTTCCGAAACATCATCGCCCTGTGCCTGTGTTACGCCGAAAACAACAACTATCAGGGACAAGACAACTACCACGCTGCC
>CAZBNU010000103.1:0-276 GCA_964493075.1 uncultured Nitrospirales bacterium
AGCATAATTAACGATTTTTGAAATGATAATAATCCGTAAATAATGGTATGGCGGTATGCTTCGATATAATAATTGATGTAACTATCAAGTTCTTCGGTTTAAATGAAACAGCAAGGTAACTGTTAGCAGTTGCTCTCATGTTTTCTGGGGTGCTAGACAGAGATAAAAATGGGGTAGGCTGGTTTGCTGTTTCTGGATTCCCGCTTTCGCGGGAATGACGGGGAGGTTGGGGGTGTGTAAATCTTTTTATATGCAGACGTCTCCATGCTTTTGCGG
>CAZBNU010000103.1:286-13147 GCA_964493075.1 uncultured Nitrospirales bacterium
CTACAGCCCGAGTTTGACTAGAACTGTCCGGCAGCCCCAGCAGTGTTCACTGCTGTGCGCCGACATTCTTGTCAGCGATATTTTTTTCGATATTGCTGGCAAGAATGTCGGCGCACGGTGTTTTTGTTAGGACTAACGGCAAGCGAAAGCCGTGCTGGTTTGCTTATTCTGGATTCCCGCTTTTGCGGGAATGACGGGGAGGTTGGGTGTGTGTAATTTTTTATGCGTTAAGGATCCATGCTTTCGCGGGCATGACGGGGTGGTGGTAGACATGGGTAGATTAACCGGGCTTGGTCATGCCTGTGTTGGTTATGGGGGGGGCATGACAATGTTTGTTGTATTGTCTGGAGACGGTAACGGGCTTTTTGATACACTTCAGTTGGTAGGCTTTATTTGTTTGTGTGCAGTTGTTGTTGCTGGGTTGTGTTCAGTGGTGTGACGGTGTAGGTGTGTTTTTGTGAAGCGGGATATTTTATTGGGTGTCTTTGTCCCTTATGGAAATTTTGGAACGGTAAGGAAGCGGCGATCATGTTGGAAGAAATTTTTGAACAGATACCGGTGTGGCTGAATCTGGTGGCTTCTGCCATGTGGACTTGGATGGTGCCGATTTTATTTGGTGTGGGTGCGTTGTTGACGGTTCGTGTTGGCTTCTTACAGTTTAGAAGATTGGGTACCATGTTCCGCATCACTTTTGGCAAGAGCGCCCGCACTGGCAGTGGTGGGGAGGGGGATGTGACGCCTTTTGCTGCGCTTTCGACGGCGCTGGCGGCGACGGTGGGCAATGGGAATATTGCGGGGGTTGCGACGGCGTTGTGCTGGGGCGGGCCGGGCGCTATTTTCTGGATGTGGGTGTGTGGTTTTCTTGGCATGGCGACGAAGTATAGCGAGGCGTTGCTGGGGGTGCAATATCGCCGGAAGCATCCGGACGGCACCATTGCCGGTGGTCCTATGTATTATATTCGCTATGGCCTGAATGATGGTTTTGTGGGGCGTGTTCTTGCAGGGGTATTTGCGGCGTGCGGTGCTTTTTCGGCGTTGCTTGGGACGGGGAATATGGTGCAGAGCAATTCGATGGCGACGGCGCTGCGCAGTGAATTTGGGATATCGCCCTGGATAACGGGGACGGTGATTACGGTGTTGGTGGCGCTGGTGATTCTTGGTGGGATCAAGCGGATTGGTGCGGTGGCGGAACGGCTTGTGCCTGCCATGTTAGTGCTTTATTTTGCCTTTGGTGCGGTGGTGTTGCTTAAAAATATCCAATTTGTTCCGGAGGCTTTGGGTTTGATATTTAGTCATGCCTTTTCTCCTTCGGCTGCTACGGGCGGTTTTCTGGGCGCTTCTTTGAAAAATGCGATTCAGTTTGGGGCGCGTCGGGGCGTGTTATCCAACGAGGCGGGCATGGGTTCCGCGCCTATCGCACATGCGGCTGCGCAAACGCCGGGTCCTGTTTACCAGGGGTTTATCGGTATGACGGAGGTTTTCATTGACACCATTTTGGTCTGCACATTTACTGCTTTGATTTTGCTTTCTTCCGGTGTCTGGAAGGGCGACCTTGAGGGCGCTGCCATGACTGCGGGGGCGTTTTCGGATACGATTCCTTATGTGGGTGGTGGGGTGGTTGCTGCCGCTTCCTTTCTTTTTGGGTATTCGACGTTGCTGGGTTGGTGCTATTATGGCGAGCAGTGCGTCAAATATTTCTTTGGTGTACGTGTTACCCGGATATACCGCATTGCCTTTATCTGTTTGACCTTTGCCGGCGCCCTTGTCTCCATAGAGGTTGTGTTTCTCATAGGTGATATTTTTAATGCTGTTATGGCTTTTCCGAATCTTATTGGATTGCTGCTGTTGTCTGGATTGGTGGCGCGCATCACCCGCGAAGCGTTACGTGATGACCCTGGATTTTCGAAAGGCAGTTCTTGAGGCACAATGTAGTAAGCGTGTAAAGTGGACATGGATAGCCTTCAATAAGTAAAATACAAGTCAGTTGCGTTTTTTAGCCGGTAGTTTTTTGTTCATTTTGCTTTTGACCCGTTGGCGTTTGTTTATGAATGGCTGGGCATGTTTTTTTGTTTGTAATGCTGCTTACATATTCAATATGCAATGTTGTTGATATAATAATGCGGTATTATTTTTATACAACCTTTGGTGCAGTTGCCTTTAGTCCCAAGTGACGACGTTCGTCGCCAGTATTTTTACTGCGTCAATGAATGAGGATTTAATCGATGGTTTCAGGTTTGGATCAGGAAAACAAGCAGTTGACCCCGGATCAGCAGGCCGAGAATACGGCAAAACATTACCTTGCACGGGCGGATGAAGGGGATGTGGAGGCCCAATTTATGTTGGGCGTTTGTTATGCGACGGGAACGGGGGTGCAAAAGAATCTTATTGAAGCCATGCGCTGGTATGGTCGTGCTGGGGAGAATGGTGTTGTGGAAGCGCAGCTTAATCTTGCTATTTTACTTGAAAAGGGGGAAGTAGGAAAAGCCAATCCGAAAGAGGCTGCCTATTGGTATCAGAAGGCGGCGGAACGGGGCAATGCAAAGGCTCAGTACAATCTTGGTACGTGTTACGCTTTTGGTAAAGGAGTAGAAAAGAGTCCAGAGGAAGCGTTGAATTGGTTCCGCAAGGCTGCAGACCAGGGTCACTCCATGGCCCAGTTCAATTTGGGTGTTTGTTATGCGAAGGGCATTGGCGTGCTGCAGGATCCTGTGGAAGCGGTGCAGTGGCACACCAAAGCGGCAGAACAGGGGTTGGCCAAGTCTCAATACAACTTGGGCGTATGCTATGCCAAAGGCGAGGGTGTGGAGCAGAGTCATTTCGAAGCGGTGCGGTGGTATCACATGGCTGCTGATCAGGGCGATGCCATGGCGCAATACAATCTGGGGCGTTGCTACAGCAAGGGAGAAGGGGCATTGCAGGATCCGTATGAGGCGGCACGGTGGTATACGAAATCAGCCGAACAGGGGTTTGCGAAGGCGCAGTTTAATCTGGCGGAATGTTATTATCGCGGAGAAGGGGTGGACAAAGATATTAAGAAGGCTGTTGAATGGTGTGAAAAGGCGGCCAATCAAGGTAACGCTCGGGCTGCCAAACGCCTGATGGAATATCAGTCCGGAAAAGCCCGGTAAAGCGTTCAGCCAAAGTGTTCGAAAAAGTCCGGGCTGTCCAGTTCCCGCAGTTCTGTTTGAACGAAACGCTGTATTTCGCCCTCCGTAATCGGTGAAAACAGTTCCTCTTCCCCCATCTCCTTCGTTTTACTATTTTCAGGCCCAGATTCCGTTTGTGAGAAGCACTGGCGCACCTGTTTTTGGAGGTAACCAGACAGCACTTCCATTACATGGTCATATTTTTCCCTGATCGCACTATTGTTCATTATTTCATCATCGAGGGGTAATGCTTCGCCAGCGAATATGGCTACCAGCCGGTTGCATTCTGGACAAGGCCCGATAATAATAGCGCCGGGCGGCGGCATCAGTATCTGGCCTGCCACGCCACAATGAGGACAATGTATTTTAAGAAGTGCAATCATTCTCTATACTCCACGTACTGTTTCCACATATAGTATACCATACTGTACGTAACACTGTTTTAACGGAATTTATTCGTGGAAATGGGACATGGATAAGCAGTAAACGATTTGGTTTTACTGCGGGTATTGGTTGTGTGAAGCGTCTGTATTAGAATTTTATGGCGCTTCCGGGGAATGCCACGAGGCTGATTTCAAGATTGACATCCAGTCCGGATTCGCGGTCGCGGACACGAATAGCGGATTCCCAGCAGTCAAACTTGCGGCGCAACTCGTAGGTTTGACTCCTGAGGTTGCCATCTTTAAGGTTGTAGATATGCTCGAAGCCAAGCCCCCAGTTTTCACCCAGTTTATAGCCCATGCCGTAAAGAACTTCCCGATTGTAAACCTGGCCGCCTGTGTCTGTATAGGCGAAACCAATACGGCTGTTGAAGCGGCCGCCGAGCATGGTGTTGTCGTAATACAACTGTGTAAGGATACGGCTGTAGTCTGCGCTGCTTCGATTTACCCCGTATAATTCCTCGCGCCACGTATAATCATAGATGCGTTCGTGCGCACGGGGGAACCATCGTGCAAGCAGCGTGGCATCATCCAGCGTAGCATGTCGTGCGCTGATGTGCTTTTCACCCACAACTTGCGTTCCCCACCAGGGTCGGGGCCGTATGTCTATCTCTACTTCATAGTCTTCGCCTTTGCGCACTTCGTTCCAGAAGTCATTCCCCTGGTAGAGGCTGATTCGTCCGACCTGCCATACCTCATTTGTTTCCGCTTCACGTCCCAGGAAGACATTGCTGATTTTCGTTTCGATGCGGCTGTATCCGTAGACATTATCCAGCGCATCGTACTGGGGCGCTTCGTATGGGCTCAGGGTGGATGAGGGACGGTAGGAATAGGTGATGGATGGGCTTATGATATGTTTGAATGCGGAGAAACCCAGCATGCCGGGATATTCCTTGTGAAGGCGTGTTTCCAATGTTACTCCGAGCAGATTGGCGAAGCGGGAGGAACTATCGTTTGAGGTGGCAAGGTGTTGATAGAACGAACCTTCCACTTCATAAAAAGGCGTAATGCCGATGGCAGGCATGGGGTCCCAGTTATAACTCAGGCGTGCGATATTGATGGAACGCGCTCCTTCCAGGTCGAACCGCTTAATCCTGTTATACCCGGTCACGTTATCGTAGGATACATGGAAGTCGCCGATGATTGGACGGTCTATGAGGTGAAAGGAGGCCTCCGGAAGCCGATCTGTTTCCGTAATCCAGGAGTGGGTGTTGACCCGGGTGGTGGCAGTGGCAATATAGGCGGGCTGCCTGTAGGTGACATTGGCAAAGGTGCGCGGTGTTGTGCGGTCTTTGTAATCGTCGTAGAAAAAGTCCTTGTAAAACTCCTGATCTGACCATTGTTCCGCTTCCATACGCAGGGAAAGGTCTTTATCCAGGTCATAGCGGTGGCGCCACAAACCGTGTCCGCGATCCTTGGTGGTGTAGAGTAGATGTGCCTCGCCTTTCGTGCGGTACAGGCGGGAAGATGGGTTATTGTAAAAATCATAATACATGTCCGCGCCCACGCCGATTCCCTGTTTGGTGGTGGGCATGATTCGCGGTCCGATGGACACTTCGGGAGTCGCTTCGAACAGTACGCCGGTATTCACGAAATAGCCAATTTCGGCACGGCGTCCGCTGTCAAAATCAAGGGCCCAAGGCTGGTCTTTGCCGCCCTTCCAGAGTGGCAGGTAAAAAGGCGTTTTGTAGTTACCCAGTTGTAGGCGCGCTTTTTTTGCGGATACGGCCTCACCGCCGCGAATGGTGAGTTCATCCACGAGAATGCGGTAATGGGGGTTTTCCCGGGGGCAGGTGGTGAACCAGGCATTTTGTATAATGGCGTCGTCCGGCCCTAAAATCTGGACATGTTCGGCATTGTAGAAAAAGACAGCGGCCAAGCCGCGTGAGTTGCGCAGTTCACCGGTCTGAGTGGCAAAGTTATAGTCCACATAATCTGCGTACAAGTGACGGGTAGGTTCGATAACTTCCAGTCGTTCCGCCAGCAGACGGCCCATGGTAAGGCGTCGCTGCGCAAACGCCGCTTCCGTCGGGGCAGGCTCCAGTATAAAGGTTCTTTCCACTACTTCCGGTTCCGGGGCGAAATACTCCAGCGATCCAGCTGTCAGTTGTGAAGCGTGTTGCCGTACCAGCACGTTGCCTGTAGCCTTGTAACTTCCTGCTTCTTCCGAATACCGGAACTCATCCGAATTGAACAGCATCTCCCCCAACCTCAAGCGCACATTACTTTTCAACACCGTCTCACTTGTGTTCAGGTCCGTGACCATGGTGTCTGCTTCGATGTCGCGCAACGGCTCCGTCCAATCAGGCGGCTCAAATCCCAGTCCTGATTCACCGAATTCCACAGGTCTCATGATGGCGTCTCGGATGGTGCGGCGGTTCATGGCTTCCAGCGGATTGGGAGATGGCTTCAGTCCCGGGCGCGGCGCCCGTGTGGTGCCGGTTCGCAAGGGTTGACTGCGATATGTGCTTTTCGGATCTGCTTCAGGATTTTTGTCCTCACCGTCCCCATCAGGTTTATTGGTGGTGTCGGCGTCTTCCATTTCGTGTCGCAGTGCCGCTACGGCCTCCTTGAATTTATGGCGGTCTCTTTCGCGGTCGCGTACCGCAGGTGGTGATTCCTGTGTTTCAACCGTGGCAATATCTTCACCGGACGTTTCTGCGTCGGCGTAACCGGCCGCCAGCAAGGCCAGCGTAGGTAGTATAGTCAACATCACGCGATACATCATTATGAGTTCCCAAACTTCAGGTTAGCGACGGGGCGGCAAAAGCCAGAAAATAGCAATACGTCCCGAAGCATTTTTGTCCGGTTGTGCTTGTTTTTTTGTAGTAGGTTTTTCCTGGGGCATCTCAGATTTAGGCTTTGGATCCGGTGTAGGTTCAGACTTCAACTCCGGCAACACATTATTCTCTTCGATGCGGGCAACGGGTTTTCCTTCTTCATCATATTCCCAGCGGGTGGTGACTTCCGGAACCGGTTGCTCCGTCAATGTTGCCGAATCCAAATCCTCTGAGTCGGTTTTCGGTTGCTTATCTACCTCTGTCTGCATGGCTCCCGGGGCTGCAAGTTCGGAAGACTCCATTTCAGGCCGCTCCCAACCCTGCATCAATAGGGCAAGGGACATACAAATAAGTATGCTGGTCATGACGATGTCTCCATAAAGGCAAGGGTTTGCTCGAGGCCGTGAATGGCTTCCGCACCGCCCATTCGCTGTACGGTAAGGCCACCGACGGCATTCGCCAGCCGCCCGCACCGTTCCACATCCCAGCCTTGCAGGTAACCATATAAAAATCCGCCGCAAGTGGCGTCGCCCGCGCCGGTGGTGTCCACAACTTTTACGTTATGGGCTTTGATGCGGTACGTATTGGATTGATTTTTGATGAACAGGCCATCCGCGCCAAGTTTGATGACCGCAATTTTCACCCCGTAATTCATATAGAAATCCGCAATGGCTTCGGGGGTATCGCAGCCGGTATAGCCACATGCCTCCTCGTAACTCGAAAAGATAATGTCGAGATGGGGCAGCGACGGCTCAATAAGAGGCAGCCAGACGCCTTTGCCATCGTAGCAGGTATCCATGCTGGTAGTGACCCCGAGCGTTTTTGCTTTTTCAAATACCCTGCCCATGGGCGCGCCGTCGAGGCGCGGCATGATGGCGGGACCGCCCCAATGTAGTACCCGCGACTGTTTCACGACCTCAAAATCAATGTCCTCTTCGCAGGTTTCTGCATTCGACCCCACATGATGCAGGAAGGTACGCTCCCCTGCACCATCAATCAACACCACTGTTGCAGAAGAATTGACGGTGTCCACCTGTTTTACGCTGTCGGTGTTGACGCCATTGCCCTGCAGGGTTGCAAGCAGATAATCGCCAAAGCCGTCTTTGCCTAGACGTCCCACATACGCCGAAGCGCCACCCAACTGACTGAAGACAATGGCTGTTACCCCGGCAAGGCCGCCCAGATGCATCTCCAACTTTGGAACCAGGCCAAGCGTACCTTTTGGGGGCACCTGTTCTACGGGGCGCACCATAACATCTGCGCAGACAACACCTACCGATACCAGATCAAAGCCCATAGCACATTCCTTATCCTGAAAAAAATACCAACTGCCCATGCAACATGTCCTGAAATAATCGCCGGGCGCCAAGGCCGGTTTATATCCCACACCGCATCTGATTCTGCTGCATACAGATACGCTACGGGGCTTGTGGGTACAGGTACCGTCTTACACAGGGCCGTGCCTGAAACCCATGTTCCCTGATTGCCAACCAGCCCAGGTTGAGTATACCAAGAGGCGGGCATACGAACCAAAAAAGAAACCGTATTGTGTTTTCTGAGTTAAGCAAAAAGAATGATTTGTACTACACTTCTGCCTTTTCCTTTTTCTGGTCTGTAATAACAGCTATAAGATGGCGAAGTGCGTCGTTTACAGAATCGTGGTCGGGAAAAAACTTTGCAACGTCAGGATCAAGTACAACAACGTTGGTTCCTGCCGCATATTGCTGTGCATATTTGCCACGAATGCCGCTGGAAAAATCATATTCTTCCAGTAAATCAGGATCATTTTTCATTTGCTTCATAGTTAGAGCGCTCCTTTTTGGTAGCCTTTCGCGCGCTTATAATTCTTATACGATTTTTTCTGCATGTATGAACAACCACCAACAAATGGCCACTATAAGAATGTCCGATCAGGATAAAACGGTCTTCATTTTCAGAATGGAGAGGATCGGATATAGTGATAGACAAATTATCCTGAAAGACGGTGCTTGCTTCATCAAAACTTACACCATGCTTGGATATGTTTGCGTTGGCCTTGCCAGTATCCCACTCAAACAACAACGACATGTTTAATAGACCTTGTAGTCATAATAAGGACGTACATTGTATGGAAGCATATCTAAAAAATGCAAATAATGCATTAAAATTTTGCCGTATATGATACAGATCATTATAATCCTGGTAGTCTGGCTGATGAGTAGCAAGCAATAACCGTTATAATGACTCATGATGACCATATCTGACAATACCACCTACCAACGCTATCATACAGGGGTAGATAAATACCACCTGTACGACCTTTTGCTCCCCATGCTGCTGTTTGGAAGTATGGGTGCTATTACCTGGGCGATACGGGGAACCAGCGGCTGGGGTGGTATTGACGGGACGCTTGTGCCGGGATTGATGTGGGGTTTGCTCTGGTATTATCTTTGCTGGCGCAAGGGTATTGATGCGCGGGGTGTTGCGTTATGGCTTGGGCTGGGGCTTGCTCTGGGCGGCGAATTGGGGTATGGACAATATGTATCCTGGATACAGGGACGTTTTTATGCTGGTGATGAAATTCTGTCGGTTTCGCCGTGGGTGGGTTATGCCTGGTTCATGCTCTGCGGCATTGGCTGGGCGGCACCGGGCGGCATCATTCTAGGCTGGGTATTACACGCGAATGTTTCCACGCGGGCGTGGCTGGTGCGTTGTGTTTGGGCACTTGTTTTGTTGACAGTGCTGTTTAATATCCCCTTGCCCTTTCTTGGCGCCGGGATGATTGACTGGTTTGGCGAAAGGTTGTTGGCGTGGTGTCCCGGCCTGTTGTTTCCCAACGCACATCTTGGCTTGTACAGCGGAGAACTGGACAAGCATCTGGTGCGTACGGTGTATACCAACACGCAGAACTTTGCGGCCGTGCTGTGGTGGCTGGGGGCGATGGTTATTGCCTTGTTGCAGCGGGACAAGGCGACATGTCTTTGCGGTGGGATCATAGGGGGTGGTTTTGGCATCGGCTTCGCCGTGAGCGCTGTGTGGTGTATTGGATATTCCTACGCGCCGTCTTATATAGACTGGTGGAAGATGTGGGAACTTCACGCCGGATTCAATCTTGGGGTGTTGTACGCGCTGGCGTTGTTTTTGACAACCAGACGCTTGAATCCAGTAGAAGATCGAAAGTATGCGGCGCCTATATCAAGTCGCATTGGACTGTTTCCTGTCTTTTGCGGGTTTCTGTTTGTCATCGCCGCCAGCATCGAATATTTCCCTTGGACGGGGCTGTTGCTGGGGTTGTTCTTCCTGATAGCCATGATCGCGACCATTTTTGTTGTCCCGGAAAAAGCCTTGGAATTGCGTAAGCGTGTTGCTCTGACCTATTGTGCATTCCTGCTGGTTTTCATGCTGGTTCATGGCGGCACGTTAAGGAGCGGTGTTGTGCTTGGACTTTATACATCGGAAGCGGTGGAGCAATATGACTGGCCGACAGGGCGTATTCTCCTGTTTTTACCTTTTGCCTTATTACTTTTCGCTGTTGCGGCAATGCGCATGGTAAATCACTTCCGTAAGGACACGTCACCACAGCGGTTGCCGGAGCGCATGGTGGATTTATGCGCCTTCACTGCCTTTATCGGGGCGGTTTCCATCTGGCCGGAGAAGATCGGGATATTGTACGCATTGTTTCTGTGTCTTGCCTTGTTTGCGTTGACACGGCTGAGTAGACGATTCGGAGAATATGATTTATGAACCGGCGGGAATTTATGGCATCGCTGGGCGCATGTGCCGCGCTTTCAGCAACAGGCGCTACTGTAGGAGTGGTTCATGCGCAAGCACCCATGAAAGTGCTGTTATGGTGTTGGGATACACGCATGACCTGGGACGATGAACCGGAAAAGATTCAACTCAAAATGGCGGCAGCGGAACAGTTATTCCCCTACGCGAAAAGTCCAGTCGCTTTCACTGTCGGGTTCAGGCGGCTGATTGATTATTGCGCCAAGAACGGCATCTGGGGCATTGTCATTTGGGGTTTTCTTCGCGATGCCCACGGCGGGATTGCTGCTGCACGGGAGTTATGTCTGTATGCCCGCGATCATGGGGTCGCTGTGCTGCCTGGTGTTGGACTTTGTGCTTATGGCGGCTATTACTATGATGGGGACCATCCCTTCAACCTGAAAACATACATGCAGAAATATCCAGAGCGCGTGAGTGTTGCCACAGAAGAACGGGGAGGCCGTGAGGTGCGGGGTGTGCTTGATCCGTCGCTGCCGGAAAACCAGCAATGGTGGCGGGATGGGCTTGAATGGATGCTGGAGAATTTCGCCATCAGCGGCATCAATTATGAGATGGGGGACTTTATGGTCAATCCTTCAGAATCGGCCAAGGCTGCTCGGGCAAAACTTGGATTTAATGCCGACAAAAATATATTGGATATGGTGGTGGCAACAAAAGCACTGATGCAACATGCCTATACCCTGCTGCCGGACGGAAATTTCATGAATGCGCTATACCGGGGGTATCATCAGGTTGCTGGTTTTCCTGATGTTCCCTTCGTAACCGCTATGCACCCGAAAACGGTCTGGCAGTACACCCTTACCGGTATGGTGCGGCAGCCCGAGTTTCCCGACGGTTACGGTGATGTGCCGCTGCATCGTCAGTATGGGTACCTGCACTGGTTTAATGCCTCCACCAAGACGATGGACAAGGACTACACGGCGGACATTGCGCGTGTTTTTCCCGGGGCGCACAAACTCGGATATGAGTTTATCGGAACTTATGGTGAACTGCGCGCAGATACAGTGCTTGCAGACCGGAACTATCGTGCCCAGGTGGTGTGGGCAAAAAATCCGAGTTTGAAATGTGATGACTTTGAATGACAGTAATAAAGCGACACGATTTAACTCTCGTGTGGGAAATATGGGATTTATGGGATGTATGATTTTTTTGAGATGGACGGAATTCACATTTTCTATGTCCGATGAATTTCATGGATTCCTGTGCTTCCAAAAAACAATGGTGATGACGAATCAAAGAAACAGGAAAGGTTTTCGGAATGTTTTATAGGGTAGTTTTTCTTATAGCGGGAACCATGCTATTTTTCAACAGTTATGGTGAAAATCTACAATCACCAAATGCTGGTGAACCTATCATATCTGTAGTAGCGCCGGGTATATGGCGTCTGCAATTTGGCGAACCAGAGAAGTTCACGCCTTTAACCTTCCGCGAACTTGATATTGCACAGGAAGGGTTACAAAAGTTGGGGGATGCCGATACACCGCCTTTTGATCTTGATGGGATACATTGCAGTGTCACTGATTCCCGTACCGTGGTGTATATTCCCTGCGATGAACCCTCGGATGAGATATATGGGTTTGGTCTTGACCCCGCCTGTTATAAGCAGAAGGGATTCCGCAAGGAATTGACTGTGGCGGCGGCGCCTGTCATCCAGACCGGCGCAAGTCATGGCCCTGTGCCGTTTTATCTGAGCACAAAAGGGTATGGCGTGTATGTGGATACTGCGCGGGTGCCGACGGTGCATGTGGCGCGTCTTACTGGTAAAGCCAAGGCAGTGAAACAGGCCGTGCGGCGTGGCGACCTGAAGACGAAGGAGGCGGAACTTTACGCAGCCCAAAATGCACAGGGAAGACAAGAAGTCGTTTTTGATATTCCGGGAAATAGCAGCGGTGTGGCGGTGTATGTGTTTGCCGGACCGGAGATGCGTCAGGCCGTGCAGCGTTACAATCTGTTCTCCGGTGGTGGTTGTATGCCGCCGCTGTGGGGACTGGGCATGAAATACCGCACCTGGACGCGGGCGGATCAGGAAATCGCGCTACGTCATGCACAGGGGTTGCGGGAACACAATATTCCTGTGGATATGTTCGGGTTGGAGCCGGGCTGGCAGACCCAAGCCTATTCCTGTTCCT
The DNA here is from genome assembly GCA_964493075.1 of uncultured Nitrospirales bacterium. Lineage (GTDB taxonomy): Bacteria > Hydrogenedentota > Hydrogenedentia > Hydrogenedentales > CAITNO01 > SLFT01. The sequence goes on from CAZBNU010000103.1 coordinate 12,550, forward strand.
TTGTATGGTCGGAAAAACGGTTCCCCGATCCGGATGGCTTAATCGCAACGCTCAAGAATATGGGGATGCGCGTCAACCTGTGGGAACATGCGTATATCCATCCCACATCACCGCTGTTTGAACCGCTGTTGACCCGTTCCGGTGACTATCTGGTATGGGGCGGGCTGGTAGTGGATTTTGCCGATCCGGAGGCGTCCCGGATTTTTGCCGATTACCATGACACAGAGTTGGTGGCGAAAGGCATTGCTGGCTTCAAGGCCGATGAATGTGACCGACAGCCCATCACGGATGCCACGCCTTTCAATTACCCCTATTGTTCGCAATTTCCTTCAGGCATTGACGGCGAGCAGATGACGCAACTTTACGGCTATCTCTATCAGAAAAGCATTCTTTCTGTTTTCAAGAAGCATAACCAACGCACCTGGGGCGACGTACGCGCCACTACCGCACTTGCTGCGCCCATGCCCTTCTGTCTGTACAGTGATGCCTATGCTTTCGAGGAGTATCTGCGGCAACTGCTGAATGCCTCCTTTGCTGGGTTGCTATGGTCGCCGGAAGTGCGCGAGGCGGGCTCTTTGGAAGAATATCTGAACCGGCT
>CAZBNU010000104.1:0-13084 GCA_964493075.1 uncultured Nitrospirales bacterium
GTGCTGATGCGACGGCCCACGGGCGCGCCATCACGCAACACGGCGCCCTCAATTTTATTGGCATCCAGGTAGGTGTTAATCTTGTCATAATCAGTAAACAATACATATTCGCCGGGAGTGTCCATGATTTCCATGCCCGGATTTTCCGGATCGGCAATAAGCGTACCCGGCTTCCACAGCTGGGTGACCTGCTGCAGCAGTCTGACTGCGCCCGTGCTGTCCACATGAAGAAGCACCTTGAATTGAAATTCTGAGGCCGTGGGCTGTGGTTCCGGGTTCACCGCACCCGGCACATGCTCACTGACTTTATTAACGGTTACATTGCCCACCCACAAGCCGGCACGCATGGGAACACCATCCGCCTTGTCTGCCGTAGTCTGCAGCCCCCGCGCAGTGACCGGCGCAACCATGGCAAAGCCCGCGCCATCACTTACTGACAACAAACTTTGATACGTGGCATCTGCATCAGGATTTCCCGGTGTATACGCCGGGAAATCCGCACGTCGCACGGCAAGGCGTACCGTTTCCGTCGCGCCCGCGGCTACGGATACCGTAACGGCACTGTCCAGATTTCTCCAACCCACATCCCCGCCGTCGTAGTCTTTCTTCCACCACGACAGAGCGACACCACCTGCGCGTTCGGGGAAATCTGCCGTATCAGGACTTTCGGAATCATTCAGCTGAAGAGTTATGGTTTTTGATGAAGTTGTTTCATTCTTAATATGCAGCTGCGATTCCACCAGAATATCGCTGAAATTTACACTGCGCCCCTGATCAACATACACATGTACTGGCCCCTGATACGTGGACGGGCCTTCACAAAATACCCAGTAGGCTTTGTTATGCTCCAGGCGCGTTGTTGCTGGCGTGGCAATACGAATCCAGCGTCCCTGTGTGCTCAACCGATACATGGCCTGCCCGGTATGTGCAGTGGATGGTGAAAAAAACTCCTGAAATGTGGGGCCTTGTTCTTCCGAAACAGAGAAGCCAACAAAATTGAAGGAGTCGCCCTGCCACTTCACCGACTGCAACGCCGGCTGCCCCTTCACCGTCAATGTCGCAGGCAGCGCACCGCGCACCTTGATAAGATAAGGATGTCCGCCAAGAACAGACATAAGGGTGGTCAACGGCGCTTCCTCGGCAGGAGATGGAAAGTATACCAGCCAATCAGGATGGTCTGGCGCTAACTGTGCCGGATCATCCACAAACTGATGGGTTGTCGTCTTGGGACTCCACATCCACACACTTTCGATAGGCAACCCGCGAAACACCACGTCACAGGCGCGTTGTTCAGGCTGCACCTCCATGTATACGGCATTCCAGCCGGGGGAAAGAGAGATATTCTGGGTTGTCAGTTGAGCGGAGGCAACAGACCCTGCCGCGCAAACGGCCAGCAATATCAGCAACCCAGGAAATAACGCAGGCCTTCGGGCGCACCTTATGTGCGACCCTGTTGCAGACGGATACACAAAGGCCCGTTGGGACCGCCGGGTGATGAACTTCATTTCACGGTTCTCCAATAGTTTGTTCCGATACGCCGGAACAGACAATATCAAAAGAGGAAACTTGATCCTCGCATTTATGAACATCAACACACAAGAACCACCGAATCCAAAAAATGCTCGTGGCGTAATTTTAATGTATAGCGGGTAATATGAGAAAAACTAAACGATTTGCACAAGACACCATTACACTGTTCTAAGAAGCCATTCCCGGACGAAAAACACGGTCGTTGACAGAGGCCCCAATACTGATGAGCATCGTCGAACCGAGTAGTTGCCTGTCATTTGCAACTTATTCCTATTATGCAGACCATTTGCCCTCAAAACACGCATGGTTTCAGTTATGTTTAACAATAACCTCTCGTATTGTCTTATACCGCATTGTTGAAATCTCAGTCAAGTTTTTGTGAAACCAGTGAGTTCAAACTCGAAACGCAATCCCCTCTTGATTGAAGACTTCGGCAGGAGTTTTTAACCAAGTGTTTTTCGAGGCCTACCATTGATCTCTTCAATTACGCTTTGTAGCTGCACTGGAGTAATTTTATCAAACTTGAACTTCTTGGGGAAGTATTGTCTTAATAAGCCATTCGTATTTTCATTCCTTGACCGATCATTTCAGTAATAGGCATGTGCAAAATAAATATCCACTGACAGGTCTTTGGAAATCCGTAGGTGGTCTGCAAACTCCGTGCCGTTATCGAAGGTAATAGTGTGAAGATGTTGTGGATACATCCGAAACTATATCCAATCTACCGAATCCAACGATAAACTCAACGCAGGAGGTGTCACTAAACGTGTCACCTGCTGACTTCTTTTCAATGCAAAATTCTGCATTAAAAAGCAATCTTGGCATGAAGAATGGAAAGGTGGAAAACCCTGCAAATACCCCTGAAAACATGTTTTTTTTAAGAAAAAAGATGGTGGGCGGTACTGGACTCGAACCAGTGACCCCCTGCGTGTAAAGCAGGTGCTCTAACCAACTGAGCTAACCGCCCGTTTGCGCGTTCCTCCGATGCACATACACGTATTAAAGGTGAATGTGTTGCGTACAACATATAAAATGCGCTGTAGCAGCGAGATGAACGAAGGTTCAGTTATCTTATTCTACTGAGGTACCGGTAAATGTTGCCACAATACGCGCAATAAAATCTATGACTTGCAGAACCTGAAGCAGTATCGCAATTATTCCAAATGCTGTATCCATGAAAGGCCTTTCATTTCGGTGATTGTTGTCTGGGGCACTTAAGCACCCTCGCATAATGTTAATTATATACACTCAAGGCACAAGAGAGCAAGAAATATACTGCATCTCCTGCCACTCTGTTGTATTATACAGTTGTAACCCCGTATCATTACAGGGAATTTGTGCATTGATATGATATGCAGTGAATAGCAGGATAAGGAAAACAAAATGGAAATATTTCGTACCTTGGCAGGTTGGTTGTTGTTTCTGGCAATGGCGATAGTGGCCGGTTTTTTCTGGCATCAATCTGCGCAAAGGGGCGTGCATATTGCTGCTCTGAGTGATACTATTGATCAGATGGAAAGTCAGATGGATCAGTTTACGGAGAGTGTGGGCGCATTCGAAAAGCAGATAGACCAAGCGATGGAAACCATCTCTCTGTTGCGCGCCGAATTGGATCGTATCCGGGCTGCTGATGGCAAAGTCGAGGCGGAAGGTGCGGCTATGCCGGTGGGTGCGACCCTGGGCGATATGTTGGATACGCTGATGCAGGGTGGTAACGATGAAGAAGGTGATGCATCTGTGGCAAGTGCAATGGTGGATATGTTCAAAACGCCGCAGGGCGAAAAGATGCTCGAAGCAGGTATTAACATGACGATGAACATGCAGTTTTCTGAATTCTTCGACCTCTTCCCCCCTGAAGATGCCACCGCAGTACGCGAGATTCTCGGTAAATTCATGATCCATTCCGCACGTCTAGGCGTCAGTTTTATGGATACAGGTGATATGTCTGACATGGATGGGGCAATAGCGGAAACTATAGCAGCACGGGAAACCATGCTGACTGATTTGCGCAATGTTATTGGCGATGACGGTGTGGCGTTCTTTGAGCAGTACGAGCAAGAATTGCCGGGGAGAATGATGGATCAAGCGTTGGAGATGCAACTTGGAATGTTTGCAAGAGGGTTGAGTGACGAGACAAAACTTCTGGTGCGCGCGACTCTTGTTGAGGAGTTACTGGCATCACAGCCAAGTGACCTGTCGACAACGCCATCCATGCTGCAGGCACACCGTGTGATGGAAGGACAGGATGCGGCCTATGACCGTGCTTTGGAACGTTTGGCAGCACAAGTAACAGTAGAGGAATACGACGTAATCGAAGGTTTTGTTCATCAGCAGCAGCAAATGATGAATATGTTCGGTACAATGATGCTTCCTGAAAAGCCGAAAGAGTAATTTATGGCGAACGTAACCGTAAAAAAGGTACTTGGAATCGTGGCACGCACATTAATAATTGTTCTGATAGTCGTTCTTATAGGTTCCCTATTTGTTTGGAACAACGGCATTCAATACACGCTGGGATTTTTGACAGGTTCAATACGTGACCCCTATTTTGATGAGGCGCAGTACACTGCCGAACAGAACTGTTACGGTGCTGACCTCTGTGAAAGCGGCATGATTCGGGTGCTCACCTATAACATCCTCTGTCGCATTTGCGTTAAGGAAGAGTATGATCCCTGGGATGTGCGTGTGCCGCATTTGCGCAGCTTGGTTGAAAGATATGACCCGGACTTGATTGGTTCCCAGGAGTTGGGCGGGTGGAAGGATATCAGTGAATACCTGCCAGATAACGATGTATATGCGCCCGTAACCTTTGAGTTTGGCACGCGCACCTATGCTGATGCCGCCCTCTTCTATCGTCAGTCAAAATATGAACTTCTGGATTCCGGACAGTTCTGGCTGAGCCCTACCCCCCACCTTCCCTTCGGCTTCGCATGGAAACCCCTGAGCGCTCCGCGATACGTCACTTGGGCGTATTTGCGCGATCGACAGAACGGCTTTTCATTTCTTTTTGTCAATACGCACATGGACAATAACCCGGAGAACAAAGATACCTGCGCACCCATAGTCTTTGAAACTTTCAGCGCTTATGCGAAACGTATGCCCATGATATTCACAGGGGACTTCAATACCAATCCCACCCATGAACGGTACGATGTGTTGCAGCGCGGGCAAGGGAATGAAATCGTGTTCGTAAATGCCGCCGATCTAGTGCCTGGGCGCGAAGCGGTGACTTATGCTTCTGATACTGAAGGCCCTACAGGAACGATACTTTTAGATACTCTTGACCACACCATAGACCACATCTTTTTGGCAGGACCTGTGGATATGGAGGTGTCCCGATGGATGCTAGACCGCAACCGATATGGAAAGGCCCAACGTCCTGCGTCTGACCATCCGGCTGTGTATGCCGAAGTGCAGTTCATATTGCGCCCATGATATATTTTATTGACCGACGCGAAAAACTTCGGCTTTTGTTATGGATTTAAATTGGAGACAATTATGACTTTGGATAAGCGCGCCATGCGCGATATATACGAAAGAACCATCATATTGCGGACGCCTACTTACGGCATTATCAAGGGGTATCATGAACTGCCCTATATTTGCCTGGGCGAGGCGTTGGAGGAAGCATCTGGAACAATGCGGGTACGGGGACGTATTCATGTGTCCCCACAATTTGTAATAAAGCCAAAACAGTACAGTGCCAGTTACGGCGATATCTTTGGTGAGGATGACGTGGATATTGCTATTTCCGGGCGTATGTTTGGTTTCCTGGGGTTTCCGCAACGGCCTGTGGAATGTTCTTCTGAACAGTTGGAACTATCCCACGAATCCACAACCCTGGATGAAATGGTCAGTAAGTGCATGGATGAACTGGAACGCATGGAAGATATTACCACGGGACTGATACTGACGCCTGAGAGTAAGTACTACCAAATATCCATTGAGCGTTTCATTGCCGAGATCATCGAAGATGAGTTTCGTTGATGTCCCTTGACTAATGAAAATCGTGCAGGTAGGCGAGAAACTCCCTGTTGCCCGCAGGACCGATTAGTGGCGATTGGGTGACTTCCATTTTCCCAAAGCCAAGTTCCGTTGCTGTGGCGGCGATCTCATGGATTACATCCTCATGCACCGCGGGATCACGCACCACTCCCCCACGGCCTACACGGTCGCGCCCCGCTTCAAATTGGGGTTTGATCAGCACAATACCTTCCGGCTTATCCAGGAATAATTTCAGCAAAGGCGGCAGTACCAGTTTCAGCGATATGAACGAGCAGTCGGCCGTGAAGAAGTTCGGTGGTGTATCGAGGCGATCAGACGTTAACAGACGGATGTTGCATCGTTCCATCACTACGACACGGCTGTCCTGTCTCAACTTCCAAGCCAATTGGCCGTAGCCGACATCCACGGCATAGACCCGTGCCGCGCCGTATTGAAGCAGACAATCGGTAAACCCGCCAGTGGACGCTCCTGCATCTATGGCAATTCGATTCCTTATTGTTGGATGAAATGTTTCAATGGCGTGTGCCAGTTTATCGCCTCCTCGGCTTACGAACCGCTGTACTTCCGCCAGTGTGATCGGGATTTGCGCATCAAGGCGTACCCCGGGCTTATTCAGGGCTACCCCGGATTCGTCAAGCACATGACCCGTTTCAATAAGCCCCCGTGCTTTGCTGCGCGTCACACCGAAGCGCTGCTGCACAATAATATCCAGACGTTCTTTAGTCATGGTATCGGCGTATCACTCTGTTTCCCCTGTCAATGCGAGAAAATGCACATAGGCTTCCATACCTTTGAATAGCACGGGAAGGGATTGGTGTTCGTTGGGCCCGTGAATACCGTCATCTGGAAGGGCAAATCCCAACATGATAGAATCCACGCCAAGCAATTGTTTTATCATTCCCGTCACAGGAACACTTGCACCTTCGCGCCTGAAAAAAGGCTTCTTGCCGAAAACGGTCTGTAGAGCGTTCACAGCAGCACGCATATATCGCGAGTTGCGGTTCATTACGGCGCCAGGTCCGAGTGAATGCACCTTCATTTCCCACTTACAGCCAGAGGGCGTGTTATCATTCAGATAACTGCGCAGTTGTTCCGCAACCTCATTGAGTTGCTGATCAGGTACAAGACGCATAGACAGTTTGGCGCCAGCGCGGGCGGGCAGTACCGTTTTGGCGCCCTCACCCTGAAAGCCTCCCCAGATGCCGTTGACATCCAGTGCTGGACGTGCCCCGATACGTTCCAGAGTTGTATAGCCGTTCTCGCCAAACAATTCTGGAACGCCAGCGAGTTCGCGCCAGTCTTCATCCGAATAGGGCGCCTCCTGTAGGATTTCCCGTTCCTCTTCCGTCATGGGGCGCACGGCATCATAAAATCCTGGCAGCATGATACGCCCATCCGGATCGTGCATGCCAGAGATCAAATCGCTGACAATATGGATAGGGTTACGGATTGACCCGCCAAAAGAGCCGCTGTGCAGGTCGTGTTCGGGAACGGAGACCTCAAACTCAAAATAAGCAAGACCGCGCAGAGAATAGGTGATTGAGGGATAATCAGCGCTGTGTATTCCCGCATCACAATTCAAAACGGCATCACATTGCAGTAATGTTTTGTTTTGCTGAATGAATTCTTCAAGACCTGGCGATCCGATTTCCTCGCTTCCCTCAAGAAGGTATTTCAAGTTGACCGGCAACGCCCCTTCTGCCAGTATGGCTTCCGTGGCCATCAACTGCGCAAACCACTGGCCCTTCATGTCCGAAGCGCCTCTGGCATAAATATGGTCGCCCTCAATACGCGGCAGAAAAGGCGGAGATACCCATTCCGAAATGGGGTCTACGGGTTGCACATCATAGTGGCCGTACACCAGCAGGGTCGGCTTGCCGGGGGCATGAAGCCAGTCGCCGTATACCACAGGATTACTGCTCGTCGGCATCAATGCCACATGCTCTAAACCGAGAGTAGTCATGCGATGGCTTAGCCATTCCGCCATACGAAGCATATCCGGTTGATGTTCGGGTAAGGTGGAAACGCTGGGAATCTTTAATGCAAGGCTGAGTTCCTCAATATGTTGGTTCCGCTGGGATCTTAATCTACCGACTACGGCATCTATGTTCATAAAGAAAAATACTCCTGTTTAATACGAAAAACGGCTGATAGGCATAACAGTGTATCAGCCGCTAAATACGTCATATATTCCATTACAGGCCAGGGGCATCCATGCCGGTCAACAGCCATGTGCCATTGGTACGGCTGACAATAAGCTCCATGCTGATGGCGCCAAAACTGCCTTCAATATCAACCGGGTAGACGGAAGCAACATCACCGTCCACTTTGATTTCGGCGTCATCAAGGAGTACTGTTACATCATCCAGATAGCCAAGGTTCATCGCCTCTTCGATGAACATTTTGGCGCCTGCTTTATCCTGCCAATCATAATGGGAGAACTTTTCAGAAAACAACGCCATGATCCCTTCAATGTCTTTGTTCGTCATGGCATCGCGCCACGCTTCCAACTGCGCTGCAATTTCTTCCTCGGGGGAAAGGGCTGCCTTCATACTTGTGGCGCAACCTGCGACTACTATGCCTGCAAGGGCCATGACCAGAACGATGTTTACTGTTTTCATTTTTCTTCCTCACTGTTGGTTGTTGGTTTGTCTCGGTTACCTTTTCGTTGACTGTTATTAGAATACCCCATACACAGATTGCAGTCAAACTTCGGTTGCTATCTTTATGAAGGGGTCGCAATTGCGTATACTATGGGATATGTGTTTCATAAAGTCAATACATTTTGTCGCAATAAAGCCGGTCACCTTTGTGCTGATGGGCTTACTTTTCTTTGCCATAGTGTGTCCCAGTTCATTTTCGCAAGGCGTTGATGTTTGGCAGCAGGCCACCTTGTATCGGGATGAATGGGGCACTCCCCATGTGTATGCCGATAATCCATTCGCGATGGCGTATGTTTTTGGCTATGCTCAGGCCGAGGACCACGCAGTACACATACTGCTGGCCTACCGGATGGCGAATGGCCAGTTGTCGGCTGTGCTGGGGGAAACCTGGGCGGAGTCCGATGCGTTTTCACTGAAAATGGGCCATGCAAGACTTGCGGCACAGGCTCTGGCAGTTGCAGATCCAGTTACCGTGGCGTTGTGTGAGGGATTTGCAACCGGTATCAACGCATGGCTTGTGGATAATGCCAGTAGCCTTCCTGCGTGGACTGACGGTGTACGCCCTCAGGATGTGTTGGCATATTGGCATGCATTTCTTATGAGTATGGCACCCTTTGAATTGCCCGATACCTATCATCGGACGCCTGCCATGGCAAGCGCCAATGCGTGGGCGACTGCAGCGGAGCGCAGTACGGAGGGGCGTCCCACATTGGTAATGAACCCGCACCAAAATCACAATGGGTATTTCCAGTGGTATGAAGCCCATCTTGTCATGGGCGATATGAATATATACGGGACTACTTTACGCGGATTGCCTGTTATCCTGCAGGGCCATAATGCCGTGATGGGGTGGGCGTTGACGCCGAACTGGCCTGATTTTGCGGACATGTTTATTGAGGAGTACGAAGCACCGCCTCAAAATCCCCGGGACCCCCGTTTTGATGCGCAGGAAATTGCACCCGAAAACGCTATGCTGCTCCACTACATGTCAAACTCCCTACCCTATCATATCCGCACCAATGCAGGGTTTGAGACGAGATACATTCCGGCGTTTATCAGTGACCGCGGCCCTATTTTTGAGAATACCTCCCACGGTCTGAATTCCTGGTACATCGGAGGTTTTACGGATTTCGGCGGGTTGCGGCAGATGCTTGAAATGGCGCGTGCGTCGAATCTCGCCTCATTTTGGGCGGCCTTATCCCTGCACCAGATTCCGTGCTTTAATATTGTCTACGCCGACCGGGACAACAATATTTTCTATCTGTACAATACCAAGGCTGGATTGCGTGTTTCACCGGCAGCAAATGCGCAACAGAATCCGAACGATCCGACCTTGACCCAGGACTGGAGTATTCCTGCAGCATCGGGTTTGTCAGCAATCGCCTGGCGGGATGTATTCCCCCTTGCGAATCTTCCCAGTATTTTAAATCCTGCTTCCGGATACGTTCAGGCTTGCGGCAATCCACCCTGGACAGTTACCGAACCCTCTCCTCTTGATCCTTCACTCTGGCCCGGGTGGCTATTTTTTGATCAAAATACCTACCGTGCGGCACGGGTGCGGCAGTTGCTTGGAAAAGGCCAGCGTTCGTTCCGCGACCACCAATCCATGTTGTTTGATGTAGTGGTTCCCGCAGCACTTGATATGGTACCGGCAATATTGAATGCCTCCCAGAACAGAAAAGACCTGGTTGCCAATGCGCATCCGGACTTCTGGAAAGGAATAGAACTGCTGCAGAACTGGAACTATATTGCAGAGACCAATTCGGCCGGCATGACGTTTTATCACCTGTGGTGGAAATTTGCGCATGCCCGTGCGGCGCAGCATTTTCCCACGGAATTCGCCTTCTATGAAGCGGCTCGAAACGGTGTGCCGGGGGCGCAGGACATCATGCTGCGTTCCGTCGAGGAAGCGGCGAATGCGCTGCGTAATGATTACGGGGAGTTGCAGGTTCCCTGGGGTGAGTTACACCGTATCCGACATGGTAAAACGGACGTGGCATTGCCTGGAGGGCAAAGTGGTGAACCGATTTTCCTGGCTTCTGATTATGCGTTTGACCGCGGAAAGATTGTGGCGAATTATGGATACGGGTTTGCCATGGCAACAAGTTTTGGCGAATCGCCGGAGTCTGTCAGTTTGCTGCCATTCGGAGCCTCTCAAAATCCAGCATCGCCACACTATGCGGACCAAATGACGTTGATGCTGGAACGGCGATTCAAGCGCGTACGTTTCGATACGGACGAGGTGCTGCGCAATTCGGACCGGGCCGTTGGCAAGATCATTACGCTCATGCCGTTGGGCGTATCGGGTATGGTGACCCTGCATTCGGCAACAGTTATTCACGCACGGCTTCAAACAGATACCGAAACTCCCGCACCACTGCCGCGTAATACCCTCCCCTTTTCCATGTATATCAGCCCGGAGCGTACACCGCTTTCTGCACAGGTACAGATTGATTTGTCTATTCAAATCCCGGCGGCGTTGTGTAATGACACAGCATTCCACGACCTTTTGTTATACAGAATGGAACCAGGATTATCCTGGCATCCAGTAGCCGTACAAAATGTAGATGTAAAGACGCGCATCATTCACGCTCATGACCCCATTCCGGCGCGTTGGTATGTAGTGCTGGGCCCAGCCGATGCCGCCAATGCAGACATGCCCACCAGTAGTGCCGCTATTCTGGAAGCCCACGATCAGGAGACCAGATCGGTTGGACTGGACGCCCTGTTTATGCAGCATGATTCGCAGCCATCCCTTTCCAGCGAGGGCAGTCGCCGTACTTTTCGGATGGAACGCCTAGATGACGGTGCAAACCAACCGGTAGAGTCCCGCAACAAACCTTCAGAGCAAGAGGATTTCTTATCTGATATTCCGGGAATGCATTTTGGGCCTGATGCAGCCAAAGAACCAGGCGATGCGATGAAGGAAACAGAAGGCGAATTGGATGCTGAAAATTCGGTGGAAGATCGCGAGGATCAGTCCGAACCCACAACGGATGCGAACACTGCGTCTGCAGTGGAACCTGCCGACGAGGTTGGTATAGGCAACTCCGTTCCTTCTGCACCGCAAGGTGATGCGCAGACAACGGAAGAAAACATGCAGCGGCAGCGAGAACGTCCCCCGTTGCCGGATGTGATCCCGCAGGATCCCGCATTTGTTTTTGGTCCGGCGAGTCCGGCAAAAGCAGAAAAGCCCAGGGAGGATCAAAAGGGACGTGTGTTTCACATTGAACGGGTAGAACCAAACACGCCGCAAGAATAGTCTAGGAACCATGCCGATTCTTGCATAGCAAAGATGTACCTTGTACAATCCTCTTATTCAAGGGAGAATATAAATGAAAAGAGACACCGGATATAACACAATTTCCCGTCGCGCCTTCATGGCGGGCACGGCTGTTGCAGGTATTGGACCGGCACTCTTTCGTGCTGATGCCGAAGGCACCCAAGAAGCCCCTGTCGAACAAGCGCCTAACATTGTGTTCGTTTTCGCAGACCAGTGGCGTGCCCAGGCAACCGGATATAATGGCGATGTGAATGCCCGCACCCCCAATCTGGATAATCTGGCGGGAGAAAGCATACGTTTAACGAATGCTATTTCTGGACAGCCAGTATGTAGTCCCTATCGTGCCAGCATGCTCACCGGTCAGTATCCCATGACCCACGGCGTATTTATGAATGACGTATGCCTGAATCCAGAGGCAACAACGCTGGCGAAGGTAATGAAAAAGGCCGGTTATGACACGGCCTACATTGGGAAATGGCATCTGGACGGGCATGGCCGGTCATCCTATATTCCCCCGGAACGCCATCAGGGATTTGACTACTGGCGTGTTCTCGAGTGTACCCACGATTACAACAATAGTTTGTATTATGCTGATGATGACCCCACTCCTCGCCGCTGGGAAGGCTATGATGCCATTGCCCAGACACGGGATGCGCAGCAGTACATCAAACAGCGTGACAAGAAGAATCCCTTCTTACTTGTCATGTCCTGGGGGCCGCCTCACGCGCCTTATCATACGGCTCCGGAGAAGTATCGCGCCATGATTGTTCCTGAGAAAATTGTATTGCGCGATAATGTACCGGAGGAGCACAAAAAAGATGCACGTGAAATGCTTGCGGGATACTATGCCCACAGTGCTGCTCTGGATGACTGCCTTGGTGACTTGTTGGCAACACTCGATGAACAGGGTATTGCGGAGAACACCATATTCGTATTTACTTCGGATCATGGCGACATGCTGGGTTCTCAAGGCGCTTACAAAAAGCAGCGACCCTATGCGGAGTCTATTCGGGTGCCATTTCTGTTTCGATATCCTAAAATCCAAAAGCAATGTGGCCGGGAGTTCCCAACGCTCTTCAATGCTCCTGACATCATGCCCACCCTGCTTGGGCTGGTTGGTGTGGACGTGCCGGATACTGTGCAGGGAACCGACTTTTCAGCGGCAATGCGCACGGGAGAATCTCCGGAAGTCGAAAGTGCGCTTATCCTGTGTCCAGCACCTTTCGGTCAATGGACACGCAAACAAGGTGGACGCGAATTCCGAGGCGTATACACCGGAAAATACACCTATACACGCGGACTGGATGGACCGTGGCAACTTTTCGACAATGATAATGACCCCTACCAAATGAATAATCTTGTGGGTGATACGGCCTATGCCGATACCGTAAAGCACCTTGATGGAATGGTAGATGGATGGCTCGTAAAAGTAAAAGATGATTTCAAGTCTGCTGAGGAACATTTAGCCGATTGGGGTTACGAGGTGGACGAAACAGGCACAGTGCCCTATAAACCATAAAATTACCGTAACCGTCATTGCGAGGCACGAAGCAATCTGGAGTTACACGACGGTCTGTACGATAGAGAGATTGCTTCGGTGCCT
>CAZBNU010000105.1:0-12992 GCA_964493075.1 uncultured Nitrospirales bacterium
CAGGAAAATAATCAATACTTACGGCTGCCTCAGCGGTCAACGGCGGAATCGCTGGGTTTTTGGGGTGGGGTTTTTGTTTTTGTCCGGCCAAGGCGTATAATATGGCAGGATTGGACAGAAATGTCTTTACGAAAAACCGTCTGTTTTCAGTTTAGGCGTGTTGCAAAATTAAATTTTGGAACGGGCCTCGTCAGACGGTAACAATTTCTTTTTCGCAAACACGAGGCGTTCATAAGAGTGTCTGCGCAAAAGTTAGATTGCTTTTGGGATTTGGGGCCCAAAGGCAGGATAGAAATAATGGATAATAAAAGTTTATCTGTTGGTAAAAGGGCTTTGGTGAAGGCATGATATTTCGATGGACAGGGAAAATAACAGATGTTGAATTTTGAACCCGGAAGTGTTATCGCAGACCGGTATGTTATTAAAGAAAAACTCGGGCAAGGCGGAATGGGCGCCGTATTTCTTGTCACAGACAACCATACAGGTCAGGATGTGGCGTTGAAGACGCTGCTTGATAAGTACGCCCAGAACCAGCATGCCTCAGTGCGTTTTGTTCGTGAAGCGAATACCTTAGTGCGCTTGAATCATCCCGGTATCATGAAGATTTATGATGCCAAGCAATGGGAAGGCACCCTCTTCTATGTGATGGAGTATGTGGACGGCAAGAGCCTGCGCCAATGGCTGAAGGAGCGTGGAAAACTGCCCCTCAATTCCGTTGTGCGCGTGTTGTGTCTTGTAGCCGATGCGCTTACCCATGCCCACCGCCTGACCATCCACCGCGACCTTGCTCCGGAAAACATCATGGTGCTTGCTGACGGTTCCGTGCGGCTCCTTGATTTCGGGCTGGCAAAATTGGATGACCGTTACAAAGACCTTACTTGTGCCGGAACCAATCTGGGACGCATTGAATATATCGCGCCAGAGCAGCAGATTAATGCCGCAAAAGTGGACAAGCGCACGGATATTTATCCGCTGGGCATTATGTTTTTTGAACTGCTGACAGGGCGTCGGCCAAAGTTCAACGAAAAAATTACCACTCTGATGCCGGAATTGCCCCCTGAGGCCGATGAATTTATGCAGATGGCGACTGCATCGGACCCTGACAAGCGTTTTCCAACTGCGCACGCATTTCGTGACGCGTTGATGCGCGTGTATAAGATTTCCCAAGGGGAAATGAAGTCTGAGCTGGCCCAAAAGCAGAGCTTTATTGCCAGAGTGTCAGGTTGGTTCAAAAAACGGTTGAGCCGAAAAGAAAAATAGTTGTCATCTAATTCGAAAGTTTTTGTTCGTGGTGGACAGCTACGATTCCTTTTCCTTTTGTGCCGCGTATCCCAACATCCTGGACGCATTGTTGGCGATTGTGAGCACCTGCGGCCCCAGTTTTCGGCAACGGGCCAGGGACAGCCGGGAGGCAGGGCCGGAAATGCCCAGCGCTGCCACGGGATGACCGGTACAGTCCAAAACTGCCGCCGCAAGACAGCGCACTCCCAGCAGAAATTCCTCATTGTCCAGTGCCCACCCACGAATTGAACTGGCTTCCAAATCCGATTGAAGTTCATCCAAGGTAACAGGGGTGCGGTCGGTGTAGGCGTGAAGGGCAGCGCCCCGAAGAATATCTTCTCGCTGCTTTTCTGGCAGTGCCACCAGAATCGCTTTCCCCAGGGCGGTGCAGTGTGCTGGTTCGCTGCGCCCCACAACAGTGCGCACTCCCATAACCTGCGGCGTGCAGACCCAGTCCACAAAAACAATGTTCACGCCTGAAAGTACCGCCAGATGCGAGGTTTCACCCGTGAGATCGGTCAGTTCTTGCAACAGGGGACGGCAAACCTGTTGTAAACCCGTCTGGCTTTGAAAGGCGTCGTACAGAACCAGTGCTTGTGCGCCGAGTGCGTAGTTGCGTGATTCCGGTTCCTGGCGGGCATAACCGCGTTTGACCAATGTTGTTAACAGACGGTGTGCGGTGCTCTTATCAAGCCCTAGATGTTCTCCCAACTCAGTGACGCCCATGGGTCGCGCTGCGGATGCCAGTAATTCCAGTATGTCTAATCCGCGGGCAAGTGTGCGTGCGCCGCTTTTTATGGTTTTCATAAGTTGAAAAGTCCCGTTGGTTTTGTTTTTATATTCACCCGCCTGATTGCAATATGTGGAACTATGTGTTATTATATAAAACACCGCTGTGTGTGTCAATAGTATTGCCTTACGTTTTATAATCTGTTGAGATGAATAAGGAGTTATATCATGTGTCGCCGCGGATTTACCCTGATTGAACTACTTGTGGTGATTGCTATCATCGGCATTTTGGCGGCCATCCTGCTGCCTGCTCTGGCCCGTGCCCGCGAAGCAGCACGCCGATCAAGTTGCCAGAACAATCTGAAGCAATGGGGGCTGATTTACAAGATGTATGCTAACGAAGCGCCCGGGGAAAAGTTCCCGCCCATCGCGGCATGGCCTTACACCGCGTTTGGTCCAGCACCGGAAACGGTGTATCCTGAATATCTGACTGACCCAGCAATTATTGTTTGTCCCTCGGATTCAAGAGGTGAACCGGAGGATATGTATTGTTGTTATGCGCCGTCCCATCCCAATGCAACGGAATGGCACAGCATCTATCTTGACACGATCTACTACAGCGGTCAATGCTGGATTGAAGCGCGGGGCTACCTCATGCAGGAAAGTTACGCTTATTTCGGCTGGGTCTTTGACCGGCTTGACAGTCGCGACGAATACGAAGAACCCCTTGGTACCTGTGCGCCCGTGCTTGCTTCAGCCATCCCGCTTGCGTTCCCGGATATAGATTCCGAGCTGGTAGCGGAAGCGGTGCAGTCGGATGCGCCTATACAACTGGCCATGTTGTTTGAAGCCATGTTGCCGGAACTGGCCCCTTCGCTGCTCAGTCCCGCCAATGTGGAACTGGGCATGGAAGCACGCAAATTGGTGGATAAGGACTATGAGGTGCCTGCACCCAACGGAAATGGAGGCGGCAACAAGGTCTATCGGCTGCGGGAAGGGGTGGAGCGCTTTCTGATCACGGATATTAACAACCCGGGTGCTTCTGCACAGGCCCAAAGTACCGTCATTATTATGGCTGACCTTATGGGAGCGGGTACGGGAAGCACCATATTCAACCACATTCCCGGAGGATGTAATGTACTGTTTATGGATGGTCACTGTGCATTCATTCGCTATCCCGGTAAGGGACCTGTTACTCCGGCTATGGCTACGCTACTGGGTATTCTGGCCGCGGGTTTCGATGTAAGCTGAGAGATGGTTCATTACTAACAAGAATATGCTCCTATAAGTACGCAACTGAGTTGCGGGCAACGCCTGCTTCAATACCAATTCCAGGGAGGAGATGTGTCATGTCCGAGAAGAGTTTCCTATTTTTACTATGTGCCCTTCCTTTGTTCTTTTCGGTTCAAGCAGTGGCATTTCCCATTGTAGTGCCGGAACCCCAGCAGATGCAGTGGACTTCCAGCGAAGAAGGTTGGGTAAAGGTCAACGTACTCAAAGCGGTCGCATTGGATGAATCCTTATCTCTTGACATGGCAGCGCTCCAACGATTAAGCGCCAGAACCGGGGTGTCGTTGCCGCTGAAAAAAAATGGTAATTTCCAACTTTTGCTGGAGACTTTGCCTGAGGGAATTCCAGCGCGAACGAGACCGGAAGCGTATACGTTGACAGTAGATGAGTCCGGTATTGTTGTTGTCGCAGAAACGGGACATGGCATCCATAATGGCCTCACCACGCTTCATGGGCTATACGATCCCGAAAAGGGGTTCCCCTGTATATCGATTATAGACTGGCCGGACCAGCAATGGCGCGGTACTTATGTGCCGGGTATTTCGAGGGCGGAGGAATTGTTTGAGCAGTTTGTAGCCCTTAAATTGAACCTTTTGTTACTGGAAGATGGTAATCTCTACGACTTGGACAATGCAGAAACTTGCCAGCGGTTCCAGAGGCTGGCGAAAAGATGCCGTGAGAATTTTATTGAATTTGTGCCGGAACTGCAGAGTCTCGGCTGGGGACATTTTGTGTTGCAGCGGGAACCGCGCGCCGTGGAAGCGCGTAGGGTAGAGCGAGTACAGTTTCTCGTCCGGGAAGGGCGTGTTTATTCGCCCGACCCTGCCTTGCCCGGTCCGGTCACAATTGTCAACGCCTCTTTTGAAAAAGGTCTTGAAGGATGGAAGGCGCAGACCCATCATGGACGCTGGACCGCCGCTTCCGCAGAAGAAGCACAGATGGATCCAGATGGACACGCACTGAAACTCGCACTTAAAGATCAGGGCACCGTCCGTGTGGAACAGGAGGTCGCTGTTCAGCCGAATGGACGTTATCGGGTCAGGTGTCGCATAAAAACGCAGCAGGTTGTTGGTGACGGTGGCGCATACATCGAGGTGTATGGTATCGGTCGGCGTGGTGATATGGCGTTAATTGGAAGAAACCGGAAGAATATCAGCGGGACGGTGGACTGGCAGTACAGCCAGGCGGAGTTTGATACAGGCGCAGTCCAAAGAGCGCGTCCAGGTGGCGCTATTGCCGAAGAGGAGCGTTCACTTCCCAAAGAGGGGTACGAAAAGGTGCGCATTTATGTGCGCCTTCAGGATGCCACGGGAACAGCATGGTTCGATGATGTAGAAATAGAGTCGCTTCAATCTCCAAATGCATTGGCAAATATTGTGGTGACCGACCGCGCAAAGGTGGTGGTGGAAAGTGAGGACGGGAATACTATTTTTGAAGAAGGTAGGGACTATACTCTCGAAATCCCGGAACTGAAATATCCCTATAAGTTTGGATTGCCGCTGCAGGTCGTGTTGGCGGATAAAAGTCGGATTAAGGAAGGGGATACCCTGTTACTGAGTTTTAATCAGGCTACCCTTGAGGACATCACCTGCTGTCCGTCTGAACCCCTCTACGATGCGTTCATGCGCAAGTCCATTGCCGCTGTTGTTGAAAAACTGGATCCCAACTACCTGCATATTGGCCATGACGAGCCACGTTTTTTCAATCGCGACCAGCGTTGTGCTGATCGTGGTTTGTCGAACGAAGAATTGTTTGCGGATACAATCAAGAACATATACGCATCAGCAAAGGCCGCCAATCCCGATATCCGCGTCATGCTGTGGGACGACGCCATCAACCCCTATCAAAACGGGCCGCATCTGGATACCTCGGAAGTTGCCCGGCATCTACCCAAAGACATCATCATCAACGTCTGGTGGTATGATAATGTGGATTGGGAAAGGCAATTGGACAAGTCCGTGGCATTCTTTATGGAACAGGGATTCGAGGTGACCGGCTCCCCGTGGTTCCGACTTCCCAACGCCCGCCGCTGGGCTGAAGTATTCAACACCCTAAAAGATAACCCCAAGGCGCTGGGCATCATCTATACCAGTTGGGAGGAAGTTCCCGATCCCTGGGCAGCGCTCGAGTTCACAGCAGAGCATACATGGTCATTCGGTAAGCCAGCCCTGCCTGCCCAGTAAAATTCGGGGGACAAGAATGTCCCCCCTCCGAGATGGACGGAGCGGGGACATTCCTGTCCCCGGCCTAAATCGTAGACGCGGCATCTTGCCGCGTTAAGATAAAGAGGCAAGGATGCCTCTTCTACGTTTTATAATCTGTATAAAAACAATCGAAAAGACCTCGTCCTGCAAAATAGTGTATAGTAAGCCCTCGTGAACATCTAAGGAGTTTTTTTCATGTTCAGAATAGTCCTGCTATCACTTTTAATTGCCACACAGGCGGTTCTTTCCGAGCCACTGCCGTTAGGAAAGGAGGAACTGGTGCGCTATTCCTCCGTAACTGCACGGTCTTTTGACGTTGTTCCCGATACCGGCAAAGACGTAGGCCCCGCTTTTCGGCGCATGTTGCAGACGTTGATTGCAGCGGGTGTTCCCGTGGAGATTGTGTTGGAACCGGGCAAATATCGGATCGGCAGCGGCCCCTCCCATCACGCCGCCATTACCATTGAGGGCGCTTCCCATCTGATTATCAAGGGCGCAGGGGCGGCCACCGAAATTATCCTAACCGAACCGCGTCAGGGGGGATTCTTCGTTGCAGACAGCACGGACGTATGGATAACGGAAATGGCGGTGGACCACGATCCCATTCCTTATACCCAAGGGTACATCATGCTGGTGAATGCAAAAGAGGGGTGGTTCGATTTCATCACACAGCAAGGCTACCCTTCTCTTGCGGAACCGTGGTTCGCGGAAGCGCCAAAGCCTTACGGGCAGTGGGGCATGATTTTTGATGCGCATGAGCCAAAACTGAAAGCGGGTGCGGCGGATTTTATCTTTATGGATTCCTGGGAGCAACTGGGCGATCGTGCCTGGCGTATGCGGTCAGTGAAAGAACAGTGGGGACGCCTGGAGGATATGCAGCATGGTGACCGCTTTGTCCACATGGCACGTCATGGCAAAGGCGGGGCGGCCTTCTTTTACAAAAGCCGGGAATGCGGGGTGCGCAATTTTACGGTGTATTCATCCCAGAGCCTTGCCGTGGGCATGGTTGCCAGTGATCGCATCACTGTGGACGGCATGACCATTGAACGACGTTCCGGCACGGACCGGTTGTTGACTACCAATAGCGACGGTGTCCATTGTCAGCAGAACCTGCGCGGCCCCATTATTGAGAATTGCCACTTTGAGAGCATGGCAGATGACAGCATCAACATCTACTACTATCCTAATACCATTACGGGGGTAATTTCCGAGACAGCGATTCGGGCAACCAGGCATGGGTTTATTGCAGAAGGTGATGTGATCCAGTTATTTGAACCCGAAGAAGGGCGTGTACTTGCGGAGGTGGAGGTTGCCGCAGTGGAGGACGCGCCGGAAGGGGAATATCGCATAACTTTAGCAACGCCGGTGCAGGGAATAAAAGCCGCGCCTGGCGGGCACAGCATCTATAATTTGTCCCGCTGTGGTGCGGACTTTGTGATTCGCAACAATGTGTTCCGGAACCACCGTCGCCACGGTATGATGCTGAAAGCGCCTCATGGGCTTGTTGAAAAGAATACCATGGAAGGGCTGGGTGGATTGGGCATTGTGGCGGGAAACGATCCGGAGTGGCCGGAAGGGGTCATTCCCTATGACTTGACCATCCGGAACAACAGCATTAAAGATGTGGGCAGATCACGCTGGTATGGGAAGGACACACGAGGCGCAGCCATCCAGATTGTTACCCGTGCATCCGGCGGGCGGCTGGCAGCGGATCGCTATTTTCACGAGGTGGTGCTTGAGGACAACACTGTTGTGAATCCCCCAGGTGCTGCCGTATACATTGGCGCTGCCCGGAATGTGGCTATCAAGCAGTTGCGCGTGTTATATCGAAGTGATGCCGTTATGCCCCGGGAAACGGCGGCGGTCCTTGTCGAAAACGCTGCGGCTGTTCGTGTGGAGGGTCTTCATGTGGCGTCTGAACAATCGGAAGTTTCTGCCGCAATCATGATAGGCGAAACGGTGGATGCTGGAGATGCCGGGATAGTGCTCACCGATGTCAATGTCTCCGGACGGCCCGGCATAAAAACGGTGGACGACAGGCGCCTGACTGCGGTTACGCAATAGCGATTTCATTCCGTAATGCAGGATCAAGGGCATTTTCAGGATTAAAGGTTTGCGTTAAGAATTCAGAACCCTTGGGTACCATCTGTCGGATGTCATGTATATCAGCGGGGGTCAACAGTGGGGTCACCGCCGTGGTGCGGAAGTGGTGGGGCAGTTTCGACGAGGCTATAAGTGCTATGCTTTGCTCAATGGACTTCGGGTTGACCAGGGTGCCGCTGAGCCGGTTGTACTTTTCCAAAGGCGCTTTGATATCCATTGCGACGTAATCAACCAACCCGTCCGCAATGAGGCGGGACAGCATAACCGGTTGACTGCCATTGGTATCCAGTTTGATCTTATAGCCGATGCCCTTCACCATTTTGAGAAAGCGCGGCAGATCAAGTTGCAGGGTAGGTTCGCCGCCGCTGACTACAAGTCCCTCCAGTTTGCCTTGCCTTTTCCGCAACGTGTTCAGAATCTCTTTTTCAGGATATAAGTTCTTTTCCCGTGGGGTAATAGCGAGCAGATCACCGTTATGACAGAAGGGACACCGGAAATTGCAGCCCTGGGCGAACGCTATTGCCGCCACATGGCCTGGGTAGTCACTCAGACTAAAAGGTTGGAAACCACCAAAACGCATGACACCTATTCTCCTGAACAGACAAGGGCTTCGACTGGTGTGCTGGATGCATTCTGTGCCGAGGCAGGGGATTCAATGCTGTATCGGCTGCGCATGGAAAACTCCGCCTGTTTCCCTTCATTCCACTGGTTCACTGGACGAAGATAACCCACGATACGCGAGTAAATTTCAGTGGTTTCGCCGCAGATAGGACATATAGGAAGTTCCCCGCGCAGATAGCCATGACTCGGACACACAGAGAAACTGGGGGAGAGGGTAAAGTAGGGTAGCGAATAGTTTTGACATACACGCCGCACAAAGTTCTTCACCGATTCCGGATTGGCTACGGATTCACCCAGAAAGACGTGAAGCACGGTGCCGCCGGTATACTTCGCCTGCAGATCGTTTTGCAGGTCAAGCACCTGAAACACATCATCAGAATAGTTCACCGGCAACTGCGTGGAGTTGCTGTAAAAAGGTTCCGCACCGTTGCTTACGTCCTCATCATTGGCAAAAATAATGTTGGGGCAGCGCTCCCGGTCAAGTCGTGCCAGCCGATAGGTCGTGCCTTCCGCCGGCGTTGCTTCAAGGTTATAAAGGCTGCCCGTCTGGTCCTGGTAGTCCTGAAGCCGTTCGCGCATGTGATCCAGTACGCGGCCTGCAAAAGCACAGCCGTCTTCCGTCCCGATGTCGTAGCCGATCAGGTTCAGGCAGGCTTCGTTCATGCCCACCAGACCGATGGTGCTGAAATGATTGTGCCAGAAGGATCCAAAACGCCGGTGCACATCGCGTAGATAGAAGCGTGTATAGGGGTACAGGTTTTTACCAGTGAACCCTTCAAGGATGCGCCGCTTGGTTTCCAGGCTGTCCCGTGCTATGTCCATAAGATGATCCAGCCGATCGAAGAAATCCTGTTCGTCCCTGGCTTGGTAGCCGATACGCGGCATGTTGATAGTAACCACTCCGATGGAACCGGTCAGCGGGTTTGCGCCGAACAGGCCGCCGCCCCGTTTTTCAAGGGTGCGCAGATCAAGCCGCAACCGGCAGCACATGCTGCGCGCATCATCGGCATCCATGTCGGAGTTCACAAAATTCGCAAAGTAGGGGATGCCGTACCGTGCAGTGACTTCCCACAATTTGTCAAGACCTGGTGCGTCCCAGTCGAAGTCAGGCGTGATATTGTACGTGGGAATGGGGAAACTGAATACCCGCCCCTTGGCGTCGCCTTCGGACAACACTTCCAGGAAGGCACTGTTCAGCATCAACATTTCTTCCTGATACTCGCCATAGGTGCTGTCCTGCAGTTCACCAGCAAGGATCACCGGCTGATCGGCAAGCGATTTTGGTGGCAGCAGATCCATGGTCAGGTTGGTAAAGGGGGTTTGGAAGCCTACCCGGGTGGCAACATTCAGGTTGAACACAAATTCCTGCAATGCTTGCTTCACTTCTTTATAACCGAGATGGTCGTGGCGAATGAAAGGCGCCAGCAGTGTGTCGAAATTACTGAACGCCTGTGCACCCGCTGCTTCGCCCTGAAGGGTGTAGAAGAAATTCACCACCTGGCCCAACGCCGTGCGGAAATGTTTGGCAGGGGCGCTTTCGGCTTTTCCCGGTGCGCCGCAGAAACCACAGCGCAATACATCCTGCAGATCCCAACCTACGCAGTAAACAGAAAGCAGTCCAAGATCGTGGATATGCAAATCGCCTGTAGAATGCGCTTCGCGGATGTCCTGCGTATAGATTTTGTTCAGCCAATAGGTCTTGCTGACTTCGCTCGAAATGTAATTGTTCAGGCCCTGCAGCGAGTACGCCATATTGCTGTTTTCGCGCACCTTCCAATCCAACTGTTCAAGGTAGCTGTCTATCAGGTCCACATCGGCCTTGTCAATCAGTTCGCGGATGCGTGCATGTTGATCGCGATGAAGGATGTATGCCTTTGCCGTTTTTTTGAACGGCGACATGAGCAGCACTTCTTCCACCACATCCTGAATCTGTTCCACCGTCGGCACGGTTTCATCGTTTAACTGTTGGTAGAGTCCCAGCACGCGCATGGTAAGTTGACGTGCTGTATCTTCGCCGAACTCATTGCTCGCTTTGCCCGCCTTGAACAAGGCCGCCGTTATTTTCGATGCATCAAAGGGAACAACACGTCCATCGCGTTTTTCAATTTGTGTAAAGAAAATGTTTGATTCCTGTGAACGCTCCACCACTTTATCGAAGGCCGCCGCTTCCATAATCGTTTTATCCTCCCGCGAGAGTCCGCTTTTCAAGTCGCTTACACCATGAGGCGCCTACTGCTTCGCCTCCCAAGACGGTCCTCATTGTAGCGCATGGAAACCACAAAGTCAAGTATAATTTTTTTAGACCACCACAACATAATGTGTATAGTCAGGGGATAGCCGGTGGATAACCTCTTCGGGAATGTGGATAAGATGGGGAGTGATTTGCAAGTGCTTGCCATTACTGATAATAAAGGAAATTGCAGAGGTTATATCTATTTTCTGTCGGCCCAAAGGCGGGGTAATCGGGAACTACGCCTCGTCAAAAGGATATAATAAGGAAAGACGGCCTTTTGCGTAAGCAGCCATCAAAAAACACAATGTTGTACACCAACGTAGACGCGGCATCTGCTTCGGAGGGGGGACATTCCTGTCCCCCGACTCGCACAAGACCGCCTTCGGTATTTGAAGTTTCGGGGGACAGGAATGTCCCCCCTCCGAAGCGCTACAGTTTGTTTATATGATTTCTTATTTTATTTCTTATGTGCATGTTATGTAACGCTTCTTAGAAGTGGAGGAGAGATTTTCATGAGTGCTTCAAATTGTATTCTTGATCGTAGAAATTTTCTGGCCATAGCGGCAGGCATGGGTGTCGCTGCAGCGGGCGGCACGGTTGGCGCAGCGCCAGGTTCCTGGCCTGATCAGGAGGCCTTCACCTTCGCCGTAATCGCCGACCCGCATTGTGCCGATCCGCCGCGCAAAGGCATGGAGGAACTGGGGGACGGAGTTGCAAAACTGTTGCGTTGTTTTGAGGTGATGGCCGAATTGCCGAAAGACGAACAGCCGGAATTTGCGCTGCTTGCAGGCGACATCCACACCGCCGCCCTGGCGCCCCATCTGGACCGGATTACATTGCCGGTTCATGCGGTGGCGGGCAATCATGAAGGCAGCGCTGAGTCGCGGGGACTGTTGCGCCAAATGTTTCCCGACGACTTTGGTACGGGAGATAGCATTCGCGATTATTACAGTTTCGTGCATAAGGGCGTGCGGTTCATCGGACTGTGTGATGCTGGAACAGGTGGCGAACATGTGGGTCTGTTCAGTTCCGAATTGATCACGCCCTTTGGGCAATGTGACTGGTTTGAAAAACAACTTGCCATGCCCGAGGAACGCAAGGTGGTCTTTGCTCATATTCCTCCTGCGCTGGATGGCGGCGATCGCAACATGTACATGAGCCGAAATGATTCCCGCTGGTTTTTGAAAACAGTGGAAAAGGCTGCGCCGGAAATGCTGTTCTTCGGACACCTTCATCACGCCACCGAGACCTATGCTATCGGTACTGCGCAGGCAATCAACCTGCGTTCCTGCTGCTGGAACTTCCGGGATGTGCCCATTGGGTTCATGCTGGTGCAGGTTACCAAAGAGGGTATGCAGACCCGTGAGATCATTACCGGCGAGATCAACAGCTAATCAATCCACTGGCGTGAAGAGTGCCAGCGCACGACAGATCAGCGCGGCGGCGCGGGATTTGTTCAGCACATAGAAATGAATGCCCGGCGCGCCCTGGGCGATGAGTTCTTCTGCCTGTTTCGCGGCGTAATAGACGCCCACCGCATATTGTCCCTCGTCGTCGTCTCCGTGTACCTCCAGACGCCGTACCAGTTTCGGGCTGAGGTGGGTGCCGCACAGCGAAGAAATGCGCCGAATCTGCGTGAGGTTGGTGACGGGCAGCAGTCCCGGGACAATGGGAACCGTGATGCCCATGTCCGCGCATCGGTCGCGAAAGCGAAAATAATCGGTATTCTCGAAAAACATCTGGGTAATCACCACATCGGCGCCCGCATCCACCTTGCGTTTGAGATTCTCCAAATCGGCGGCGGAGGAAGGTGCTTCCGGATGGGTTTCTGGGTAGCCCGCCACGATTATGCCGAGTTGTGGATATTCCTCATGAATGAGCGCCACCAATTCATTAGCATACTGCAAGCCGTCCTGCGGCGGCAGGAACTCTTGCTCGTCCTGGGGGGTATCGCCGCGAAGCGCTACGATGCGATCAACCCCCACAGCAATGGCGCTGTTGATATATTCACGCAACTCGTCCCGGCTGCTGCCGATGCAACTGAGGTGCGACGCCACCGGGATATGGGGATGGTGTGCGTGGATTGCCTCAAGCGTTTTGAGGGTACGATCCCGCGTGCTGCCGCCTGCGCCATAGGTGCAGGTGATATAGGACGGTTTACAGTTTATTAGTTCTTGCAGGTGTTCAAGAAGATTGGCCATTCCTGCTTCGGTCTTGGGCGGGAACAGTTCAAAACTGATAATCGGTTTTCCTGATGCGTAAAGAGTGCGCAACGGTCTCATTGGGTTCTCCTGCTTGAGTGGAAGAGCAACATGGAACATGTATCCTCCATTATCCTACCGTATAGGTGCTTTCTCCGCAAAATTTTCCAATAATAATTTCGGGCTTCCTGTATTTTGAGCATTCCATTTCCAACTGTATTTCTTTGGAAACCATGCGAAATCGCGATTTTTTGAGACGTTATTTCACTTTTTTTCATCTTTTTTTTGCGTTTTTCGACGTTTTTGAACGTTTTAGAGCGTTTTTTTTCG
>CAZBNU010000106.1:0-4710 GCA_964493075.1 uncultured Nitrospirales bacterium
GCGCACCTGTTTCATTCCGGCGATTCCAGCCGTGATTTCAGGTTTTCGCTGGGCGAGTTGCTGCGCATGAACCAGTTATACCGCGAGACGCCGGAAGCCGCTTATCATTGTGACCCGGATGGTGTGGAAGCGGACGGGTATGCGGCAGGAGAAAATACGGCGGCCCAGGACTGCGACCCCCACCGCGGCGATTATAATGCCCAGGACTGGCGCTTTTCGGTAGGCGAGATGGTGCGTATTACCCAGTTGTTCATGGGAACCCCGGAACATGCCTACCACCCTGATATTGATGGTGAGGACGGCTTTGCCGTTGGTCCCTGGGACGTGAAGAAGGCCAAATCCTTGTTGTCTCCTGCGTATATGCAACCATACGGTTATATTTCCGCCCGGCGTGGTCCGGCAGGTATTATAGTGACCTTTACCCTTACATGGGATACCTCTGCGGGAAGTCCCGTTATCGCTATGGGATATGAGTCTATGCTTCCTGCTGGCTGGTCCTACCTTGGCATGGAACGGGGTGTTGTACCCGTGCTGCAGCCTGCAGCAGGAAAATCAGATGACCTGGGATTTGTCTGGCAGGAAAACTGGTTGCAGAAGGGCGGCTGTTATGGCGAGTTTACATTTGAGATTCAGGCGGGAGATGTGATTGATCTGGAGCAAGTACGAAGTCTGGCCGGTGAAATGGTGTACCGTGTCCTGGATGAGGAAGGCGAAAAACGGGCGCCGACAGCATTCATGGATGATCTGGACGGCGACGGCATCCCCGATTATCTTGAAGGACCGGGAGATGCGGACGGCAATGGAATCCCGAATGCGTTGGATTTGGATTCGGACAGCGACGGTGTTCCCGACGAGGAGGAATATCTGCAAGGCACCGACCCCTATGACTATGAAAAAGACGGTTTGCCCATGTCCCGCTCCGCGTCGCTGGCACTACTTGCGGCGCTGTTGTGCGTGGGCATTGTCCGCATAATGAAGAAACAGGATAACAAGTGCGTGCCCCAAGGGCATGAAAAATTACGCTAAGGAGAAATGCACATGCCAACGGGCCAGAAAGTTTATATCGGCATTTTGATGTTTGTAGTGATGCCGTTATGGTGCGCATCGGGCGCCATGACCATAACGCGTACCGCATCCGATTATGTTGCGGGTACGACCCTGGATATTACAGTGGCATTGGAGTTTCAAGGCGGCGATCTTACGGCCCTGGGTCTTGAGGAAACACTGCCGGCATCATGGATGTATGACAGTCTTGTCAGCGGTGATTTGCCAGGCACAGCGCCAGTCATACCTGTGGAGTTTGTTGAGTTTGCCTGGGATCCGCCGCTCGACACCCTTACATTTACATACCGCGTAAATGTCCCCCTTGGACAGTCAGGCCCTGTGTATATTGATGGCACGGTGATCTACCGCGTGCAGGGTGTTCCCGGGGAGCAGCAAGCACAACTCATCACCGAACTGGTGCCGGAAGGGTATGTTCCCGGTGAAGGCGAGGGTGAAGGGGAAGGTGAAGGCGAGGACGA
The DNA here is from genome assembly GCA_964493075.1 of uncultured Nitrospirales bacterium. Lineage (GTDB taxonomy): Bacteria > Hydrogenedentota > Hydrogenedentia > Hydrogenedentales > CAITNO01 > SLFT01. The sequence goes on from CAZBNU010000106.1 coordinate 1,524, forward strand.
AGTGCCGCCAGCGTGGTTCACTTTTGCAGAAGGCTCGGGCGCCAACCTGCCCTGGATCAATTACGGTTGGGACCTGGGCGCGAATCCCTGGGGTGGCGACCATGGCGGATTCAGTGCGAATGCCGATGTGCTGGATCAGGAGTTTGCCATTCTGGAATCTGCCTGCGCACAACTGGCGCGGGTGTTCCTTTTTGCCGATGGGCGTACGGGCATTGTTGAAACAGCGCCAGACGAGTTTGAATTTGACGCCTATGTCTATGACGATATGGACGTCCTGTTGGCAGCTGCCGCCGCGCACAATGTGAAACTACTTCCCGTGCTGCTGGATTACAAAATTGCCGACGGTGTGACGGAAGAGGACACCATTGCCGTAGGCGAGCAGCCTGCTCTACTGGTGGAGAACAGAGACGCCTTTGTGGCGCTGCTGAGTGAATTCGTAGAGACCTATGCGGGTTCACCCGTCATTTTTGGATGGGACATTATAAATGAGCCGGAACTGGTTACAGCCGTTGACCAGACGGAAGTGCGCGCCTTTGTACAAGCTGCCGTAACGGCCTTTGGTGTTGTGAATGCCCAACCTCTCACCGTCGGAAGCTCGCGTTGCGATACCGTGACTGATTGGGTGGGGTTGGGACTGGATTTCTATCAGATGCATCACTATGACGACATGGAGGGCTGCCCACTGGATGTTCATGTCCTGTCCTATGGACTGGATGCGCCCCTTATCATCGGCGAAATACAGCCCACAGAGGTAGCAGATAAACTTGCACTTGTTGAGACTCAGCGTTATGCAGGCGCCCTTTTCTGGAGTCTGCGTTCGGATTATGATTTCATCGGTGTGGCGCCGGAATATGCCGCTTTTTTTGGCTGTGAGTTTGACGAATGCATTCGCGACAGCGAAGTGCCCACGATCACCTTGTTGGGCGAGGCGATTGTAACACTTAATTGTGGCGACGTTTATACGGATGCGGGAGTTGAGGCAAATGACGCATGCGACGGCGATTTAACGGCATCGGTTATTGTAGGCGGTGATACCTTGGATATGGGTGTACCGGGCAATTACGTGATCACCTATAACGTAATGGATGCCGCATTGAACGAAGCCATTGAAGTACAGCGAACAGTTACAGTTCTTGACAATTGTGCCGAAGGCGAGGGCGAACCCGTCGAAGGTGAAGGCGAACCCGCAGAAGGCGAAGGCGAAGGCGAAGGCGAAGGCGAAGGCGAACCCGTCGAAGGTGAAGGCGAACCCGTCGAGGGCGAAGGTGAACCTGCTGAAGGTGAAGGTGAACCTGCTGAAGGTGAAGGCGAACCCGTAGAAGGTGAAGGCGAACCCGTAGAAGGCGAAGGCGAACCCGTGGAAGGCGAAGGCGAACCCGCAGAAGGCGAAGGCGAACCCGTAGAAGGCGAAGGCGAACCCGTGGAAGGCGAAGGCGAACCTGTAGAAGGTGAAGGTGAACCCGTGGAAGGCGAAGGCGAACCCGCAGAAGGCGAAGGCGAACCCGCAGAAGGCGAAGGCGAACCTGAAGAAGGTGAACCCGCGGAAGGTGAAGGCGAATATGCGGAAGGGGAGATCGCAAGCGAACTTCTGGATCAGTTTGCGTTGGCTGATACCAACGGTGACGGCGTGCTGAGCTATGAAGAAGCACTTGCCATCATAGCCGCATTGACACGAGAACAATTCAACAGTCTAGACGCCAACGGGGACGACTTCCTGAGCATCGAAGAACTTGGCGGTGACGAAGGTGGCTGCGGTTGCTGTAAACGCACCCCCCCCAATACCAAGATAAACTTTAAACGGCTGTTGGGCGACTGGCTACTGGTGGGCTTGAGCCTGCTGGTGCTCATCTCCCTTGCCAACCGTCATAAGCGTTAGTTTCTCCCTGAAAATATCACCGGGCCGTGCATGTTGTGCGGCCCGTTCCATTTCCAAAACCCCATTTTATAAAAATCCCCACTCAAGCCGGAAAACCTCCCTCATATACCTTGGAAAACCGTCCAAACCGATCACCCCGTCCTCCACAAATAATCCAGCTACATCCGGGTCTGTGCAGAAATCGCCAAAAAAACACCAATTGATTTCACTGCGGAGATTTCGTTGCCCCGGTTTCATGTCCACCCTCACCTATGTCACCACACATCTCACATAAAAAGGAGGTAAAATCGGCAGGTTTTTCGCCAGATAAAAGTTTTATTTTTACCATAGTTGGTGGTATATTCTTTTTATACAGGAATGGTTCCGAAGACGTCTTTTTAGTGAGATTGGGCGTAGAGGTGTACGTTTTGTTCATCATCATTTAGTACAAGTAAGGTATTCACCATGCTACATTTCCCCCGTTTTTATGGATTGAAAAGGGTTTTGTTCTTTTTTCTTATTGCGTTGCTTCCTGTTCTGGCAAATGCTGCACCTGTTACAGAAACGCAAGCGGAACAGGTTGTGCAAGGCTGGCTTGCCGCCAATTCCGATCCATTCGGCACGTCTTTAAGCACTACCATAGACGCTACCGAGGCCTTCTACTCGCAAGCACTGCCCGGACGCATCGCCTATTTTGTGGTTTCTCTTGATCCGACAGGTTACGTGGTGGTTTCGGGAGACGATCTGGTGGAGCCGGTAGTGGCGTTTGTTGTTGAGGGGAACTATGATCTGTCGGAGGACAACCCCCTTGCCGCACTGGTATCCACAGATATGGATGGCCGTGTGCAATCTGCCGAAGCATACGAATCGGGCACTTCAAAGAACCTGTTGCCTGATGACGCGGCAAACTTTTCCAGCGCTCAGTCGAAATGGGAACAGATACTGAGTGATGAAGGGGATAAGGCGGGTTTGGCAAGCGTTTCCGATCTCCGGGTGGGGCCGTTGGTGGAAACCCTTTGGGCGCAATCCGCCATTGGTCTGCCGGATTTTTCCTATGTGGCCTGCTACAACTATTACACTCCACCTTATGGAGATGGCAACACCTATAATCATCCGTGCGGTTGTGTGGCCACCGCTATGGCGCAAATCATGCGCTATTTTCAGTATCCCACGGGCAACATCGGTACGGCTTCTTACACGATTACGGTAGACGGCACGCCAAGACTGGAAGCCCTTCGCGGCGGCAACGGATCGGGCGGCCCCTACAATTGGGGAGCTATGCCGACCAGGCCTTGGCTGGGCGCCACGCTTGCAGAGCGGCAGGCCATCGGT
>CAZBNU010000106.1:4810-12713 GCA_964493075.1 uncultured Nitrospirales bacterium
GCTACAAAATCAGGGTATAATTTTGCGCCTCAACCTGTGACTACCGGTCGTTCTGCGCACTATTACAGCGTTTCCGGAAATGTATGGGGCGTTGATTTTGTACCTGCACCGCCGAGTCCCACCATAGGATTCACGGCAATACCGCTTACAGCCTCTTGTGCAGCAGGACAAAATGCAACCAGCCAATCTTTTTATGTATGGAATGCAGGCGGCGAGGGCACGTTGAACTATACCATCAGTGATGATGCGGCCTGGCTCTCGCAAACACCGGCAACCGGTTCCTCAACGGGCGAATACGACCTGATTGCGGTGGACTACGACACGGCAGCACTGCCCTGGGGCATCTATACCGCCACCATCACCATTACTGATTCTGCAGCGACCAATTCGCCGCAGACCATTCCCGTAACTCTTCGCGTCAGTCCGGACCTTCCCACGGCGGTAGATGATACGTCTCGTGCCTGGACCCCTTCCGGTGATGCAGCCTGGTTCGGCCAGACGGATGTCTCGTATGACGGACAACATGCGGCACAAAGTGGCACTGTTGCCGACAACCAAACCAGTTCCTTGACAACCGCTGTTGAAGGGGTTGGCGACGTGGCATTCTGGTGGAAAACCTCCTCCCAGGACGGTTCAGACACGCAGACTTTCTATATTGACGATGTGCCGCAGGATTCCCTTTCCGGGGACTCCGGCTGGGTGCAGAAGACGTACCGTACCACTCCCGGTATCCACATCCTGCGCTGGACTTATGCCAAGGATGCTGCCGATGCCACCGGCAGTGACTGCGGCTGGATTGACCAGTTCTCCTTTACCGAATGGACACCGACGCTTGAAGAATCCCTTGACTATCCCCCAGCCAGCTGGTTCAAGACAGGCGGTGACTGGACGGGACAGACGGCAGTAACCCACGACGGTATTTCTGCAGGCAGAAGCCCAGTCCCCGCCTGGGGACCCATGAGCAGTGCTATACAATTTTCCGTGCGCGATGCGGGCACTATTTCGTTCTGGTGGAAGGTATCTTCTGAAGAAAATAGTGACTACCTGCGTTTCTACATCAATGATGTGGAAACGGCGGCCATTTCAGGGGAACAGGATTGGGCCTATGTCAGTTTTGAGGTTGCAGATGGCTGGAACGAAATGAAATGGTTATATACCAAGGATGCCGTCGGAAATGCGGGAAGCGACTGCGGCTGGCTTGACGAGGTGAATTTCGTCCGAACCAACCCGCCTGTTATTGAATCCAACTTGTATCTGTTAACGCCCATATGTACTCAGGGCGAAAACGCCGCTGCCCAATCGTTTACCCTCTGGAACAGTGGCGGATATTGGGTTAACCCGGTTTTCACCAAGAATGCTGCATGGATCATAACGCCTTCCTGTGCTTCGCTTTCCTATTCTCACGAAACCCATCCCACGGCTATTACCTACGATACATCCAGTCTTCCTGAGGGCATCTATACTGATACGCTCATTATAAGTGACAGTTATGGGGTTGCCGTTCCAATAGAGATTCAAATAGTCCTGACCGTCGGCAACGCCGGTTTTATTCCGTTGCCCATTGCGCTGGACAACGAACTGCTTGACTGGACTACAGCGGGCGATGCCCCCTGGCATGGGCAGAGTTTTATTTCCTACGATGGCGTTGATGCCGCACGGTGCGGTGCGGTTGGCGAAGGCCAGTACAGCGAACTCAGTGCTACCGTTCAGGGGCCTGGCACATTTTCGTTCTGGTGGAAATCTTCTTCAAAAAGACTCAGCGATACCTTTGTATTTTCAATTGATGACATTGCCCAATCTGCAATTGATAACGAAACGGATTGGGCGCAACTCAGTTATACGATTCAGCCCGCTTTGCATACCTTGAAATGGGTGTACACAAACAACTCGGCGGGTTACTCCAATAATGAGTGTGGCTGGGTGGACCAGGCTTCCTTTGTCCCCGACACCGTACCAGAAATCAGCGTCAGTACTGCGACGTTATCCTCGACGTGCGTCGTCGGTGAAACGGCGCCCAGCGGTACGTTCGAGGTATGGAACTCCTGGGGCGGCATGCTGGATTATGTCATAACCAGCGATGCTCCCTGGCTCTCCGCCACTCCTGACACAGGGTACTCCTACGGTGTTCACGACACAATTACCGCCAACTATGATACGGGTGGACTGGCGCAGGGAATACATACGGCAACCTTAACAGTAACGGACAGCGACGCCTCCAACTCTCCCGAGACGATAGAGGTTACGATTACCGTGAATCCAACGGTTAGCATGGCCGTAGATAACGAGACGCTTGTTTTTGACGATGCAGGCACCACACCCTGGTATGGTCAGATGGTGGCGTCCCATGATGGTGTGGATGCCGCCCGCAGCGGCGCTGTTTCCGGGGATGGCGTTTTTTCGACACTGTCCACAACCGTATTTGGCCCGGGCACACTTTCTTTCTGGTGGAAGGTGTCTTGCTCTCTTTCAAACCATGCACGCCTTTACTACAGCACGGAGGGGTATTCTAATGATGAGATTTATGGCGAGGTGGATTGGGAATACCAAGAATATTACATACCGCCCGGCCCACAGACGCTATCCTGGAAATACTACAAGCAATTTGACTTGCCGGATGGCGCTGATGCTGGCTGGGTGGACGAGATAACATTCACGCCCAACACATTTTCACTGGTTTATGTAGATGCAAACAACACCGCGCCTGATCGGGACGGCAGTTCCTGGGCAAAGGCCTTCACGAGCCTTCAGGACGGTGTATATACCGCCTATGCGGCGGGCGGCGGCGAGGTCTGGGCGGCAGCGGGCGGTTATGATGCCATTGCTGATCCCGTGCTTACCATGATGGAGGGGGTGGAGATATATGGCGGCTTCTCGGGGGTCGAAACCGAACGCGACGCCAGGGACCCGGTGCTCAATCCCACAATCGTCTCAGGCGGCACCTGGCTGCAGTGTATTGTGGGTGCAGATAACGCGCTTCTTGATGGATTTACAGTGAAATATGGCACAGCCGCCACCCTGGGCGGCGGCATGTTCAATGATGGGGTATCTCCCACCATTGCCAATTGTGTTTTCACGTTGAACGATGCTCAGTCCGGCGGCGCTGTCTATAATCACGCATGCTCACCGACGTTTATTAACTGTGTGTTCTATGAGAATACTGCCACGGAATACGGCGGCGGCATTTATAATGTGGACGCCACTCCCCAACTGATGAACTGTACCTTTGCATATAATTCAGCAGAATATGGCGGCGCAGTAGCAAACAACGCTGCGGCTCCGATAGTAACCAACTGTATCCTGTGGGACGACACAGCCACCACATCCGGAAATGAAATATATGATGATACTTCCTCTCCTGTGGTCACCTACAGTTGTATTGCAGGCGGTTATGCGGGCACGGGAAATATAAGCGGTGACCCCCTGTTCGAAAATATTTATGCAGGCGACTTGCGATTAACTGCTGACTCCCACTGCATTGATGCAGGCACAGCAGTTGGTGCTCCAGCGACGGACATTCTCGGTGGTCGCCGTATCATTAAATAAGGCTACGACATGGGCGCCTATGAATTTGATGGTGATTTGCCTGTTGAAGGCGAAGGCGAAGGCGAAGGCGAGGGTGAGGGTGAAGGTGAAGGCGAGGGTGAAGGTGAAGGCGAGGGCGAGGGCGAGGGCGAGGGCGAAGGCAGTTGTTACGGCTACTGTGGCGGCGAAGCACCTGGCGGTTGTTACTGTGATGACACCTGTGCTTCCTATGGGGATTGTTGCAGTGACATCTGTGACGCCTGCCCTGACTCTGCCAGTTGTGCCCCTCCGACAAATGATCTTTGCGTTGACGCTATGGTTGTTGAATCTGACACCATCTATACCGGAACAAATGTCAACGCCACGGGAGTGAGTTTCTCTTCCTGCGGGGGTATGAATGACTTCAATGATGTATGGTTTACGTTCACGCCTGAAGAAACGAACAGTTATTTGATTTCCCTGTGCGACAGCAATTTTGATACGGTGCTGTCTGTGCTTAGCGGGGACTGCGACGCGCAACTTGAGATGGGCTGTAACGATGATGGATGCTTAACCCAATCGCAGCTGACGGTTACGCTCGAGTCTGGCACACCCTACTATATCCGTGTGGCGGGCTATGACGGCGCTGAAGGTAATTATGTGCTTAGAATCGAACTAGATTTCTGTAACCCGGACGTAGATTCACCGGTAATTACCCTGCTTGGCGAAGACGTGTTGGAAATTGAATGTGGCAATTCATACGTAGATGCTGGCGCAACAGCACTGGATGCTTGTGACGGCATACTGACGGGCGCAATCGAAGTGGGCGGCGAGGTTGACACCAGTACACCCGATGTATATGTCCTTACTTATAACGTTTCCGATTCGTTTTTAAACCCGGCGACTGAAGTCACGCGTACCGTGACAGTTGTAGATACGTTCGCTCCATCACTTACCCTGCTTGGCGATGCGTCCGTTACGGTAGAGTGCGGCGATGCCTATAGCGACGCAGGCGCGACGGCAATGGACGACTGCGACGGCGATCTGACTGCTGCCGTTACCACAAACATTGCCAGCATAGACTTGAATACGGCCGGGGTATACACCCTTACGTACAATGTTTCCGACGGCGCATCAAGTTCTGCGCCTGAAGTAACACGCACCGTGAATGTAGTGGATACGACGAAACCGGTAATAACGCTTAACGGTGAGGCCAGCGTGGCGATAGAATGCGGTGATAGTTATGTAGATGCAGGTGCAACCGCCACAGACACGTGTGATGGCGACCTGACTGGGAGCATTGTTGTGGGTGGCGATACGGTTGATCCGAACGCAAAGGGCGTCTATGTCATTACCTACAACGTTTCCGACGGCGCAGCCAATCCCGCAACAGAAGTCACGAGCACCGTAACCGTGGCGGACACGCAGCCGCCGGTGATTAGTCTGATCGGTGATGCAACCGTGACGGTTGAATGCGGTGATGCCTATGCCGATGCGGATGCAACCGCAACAGATGCGTGCGAAGGCGACCTGACCGGGAGCATTGTTACGGGCGGCGATGTTGTTAATCCGAACGTAACGGGTGTCTACGTCATTACCTATAACGTCTCCGATACACTCAGCCATGCAGCGGAGGAAGTCACGCGCATGGTGAATGTGGTGGATACCACCCCACCGCTTATTACCCTCGTTGGTGATGCAACCGTAACGGTTGAATGTGGCGGCTCTTATACCGATGCTGGCGCAACAGCAATGGATGCGTGCGATGGCGATCTGACGGGCAGTATCGTTACAGGCGGCGACGTTGTGGATGCGAATACAACGGGCACCTACATCATTACCTATAACGTCGCTGATGCCGCCTTGAACGGAGCAGCGGAAGCCACACGGACCGTAGTTGTGGCAGATACCACCGCGCCGGAAATTACCTTGCTTGGTGACGCGGTTGTGAGAGCAACATCTGGCGTTCCTTATGTGGATGCCGGTGCAATGGCAGCGGATGACTGTGATGGCGTTTTGACTGGCAGCGTCCTTGTCGGCGATGACACGGTTGACCCGGACGTGCCGGGAATGTATAGGCTCACTTATAACGTCTCGGATGCCGCCGCGAATCCTGCACCGGAAGTGGCGCGTCTGGTGGTTGTTGGGCTTTGGTTTGTGGATGACAGCAACACAGGGCCGCAGGACGGATTGACCTGGGAAACCGCCTTTACTTCCATACAAGCGGCCGTGGATGCAGCGTATGCCGCTGGCGGCGGTGAAGTTTGGGTGGCGGCAGGGACCTATACTGCACTAACCAGTCCTGTGCTGACCATGAAAGAAGGTGTTTCCATTTACGGTGGCTTTGCGGGCATAGGGATTGCCCGGGATCAGCGTGATTGGGACGGCAATGTTGCGACCATTGACGGCGAGAATGCACGGCAATGTGTGACGGGCGCGAATAGTGCCGTGCTTGATGGATTTACGGTTATCCAGGGGTATGCAGGAAGCGGTGGCGGCATGCTCAACCTCGGTTCATCACCTGTAGTGGAAAACTGTGTGTTTGTCAGTAATAGTTCCAACTATGGCGGCGCCATGGGCAATTACAATTGTACCCCTACCGTGAAAAACTGTCTGTTCCAGGAAAACAACGGTGTTGACAGTGGTGGCAGCATGTATAACAACAACGCTGCACCTTTGGTGGAAAACTGCCAGTTTGTGAATAATTCAGCCAACAAAGGCGGTGGTATTTACAATGAACAGTCCAGTTCCACCATAGTGAGCAGCACCTTCTCCGGTAATACCGCCAGCACGGGTGGTGGCGTAAATAACTCTAATGCCTCTCCAGCCGTTTTGGAAAATTGCCTGTTCATGAACAATACAGCCGAATATGGCGGCGGCATATACAGCCATTCGTCCGGCACGACTGTATTTAATAGTACATTTTTTGGCAACGTTGCCAGCCTTGTGGGTGGTGGTATGTGGACGGGCTATGTTGAACCGCAGGTGGTGAACAGTATCTTCTGGGGTAATGTGGCGCCTAACCCCATTTACGCTGAGTTCTATAACTTTGATGTTAGTGCCATTGTGACGTACAGTTGCGTTGGAGGCGGTTATCCGGGCGTTGGCAATACGGATGCCGATCCAATGTTTGTGGACACCGCGGCGGGCGACCTGCGTCTGCAGGGCGGTTCGCCTTGTATTGACACAGGAACAGACACCGACGCACCCGTTCAGGATATTCGCGGCGTTTCGCGTCCGCAGGCCCTTGGATGGGACATGGGCGCTTATGAGATGACCATTCCTGTTATTGCTTTGCTTGGAGAGGCTTCGCTGAACGTGGAATGCGGCGCAGTATACGAAGATGCCGGGGCTACCGCGCAAGACCCAGCCGATGGCGACATCACGGCAAGCATTGTCGTTGACAGCACTTTGGATACGGCTGTTCTCGGGGTGTATGCCGTCTCATACAATGTCATTAACAGCGCTGGTATCTTTGCCGCAGAGGTGATTCGCACGGTGGAAGTGGCAGACACAACGGTGCCGGTAATCACGCTTGTGGGTGATACTTCGGTGATGGTGGAATGCGGCGGCGAGTACGTTGACGCAGGCGCGACGGCGGATGATGTATGCAGCGGCGATCTAACGACCACGATTGCGACCGAAAACCCGGTGAATGCGTCCGTAGTAGGCACGTATACGGTGCGCTACAACGTGAGTGACGCTGCCGCCAATGCCGCAATGGAAGTGACGCGCACGGTGGAAGTAGCCGACACAACCCTACCGGTAATCACGCTTCTGGGTGATGCTTCGGTGGTGGTGGAATGCGACGGTGAATACATTGATGCAGGCGCAACGGCAGATGATGTGTGCAGCGGCGATCTCACGACCTCAATTGTTACCGATAATCCGGTAAATACGTCCGTAGTCGGCACATATAAGGTGCGCTACAACGTGAGTGATGTTGCTGCCAATGCTGCCGTGGAAGTGATGCGTACGGTAGAAGTGACAGACACAACGGTGCCGGTAATTACGCTTGTTGGTGATGCCTCAGTGGTGGTGGAATGCGGTGGTAAGTATTACGACAGTGGAGCAACAGCAACAGACACCTGCGAAGGTAATTTGACGGATGCTATAATTGTTGGTGGTGATACGGTTGATGTGTTGGTGCCCGGTTTATACACGGTAACGTATACTGTGGTTGATGCTGCAATGAACAGCGCGGAAGAAGTTGTCCGCACCGTGACCGTTCAGGACAACTGTATTGAAGGCGAAGGCGAACCTGTAGAAGGTGAAGGTGAACCCGTAGAAGGTGAAGGTGAACCCGTAGAAGGTGAAGGTGAACCCGTAGAAGGTGAAGGTGAACCCGTAGAAGGTGAAGGTGAACCCGTAGAAGGTGAAGGTGAACCCGTAGAAGGTGAAG
>CAZBNU010000107.1:0-3742 GCA_964493075.1 uncultured Nitrospirales bacterium
GGCCTTTCGCATTAGACATTTCCTGGGTGCTTAAATGGTATCCTTTTGCTGATTCTGATTAAGGAAGATATAGTATGAGTGAATCAAGTCTTGGCAGCATGAACCGTAGACAGTTTTTTATCAGCAGTGCAACGGTAGCGGGCGCCACTGGTGTTTTGGCTGGCATACGAACCGCAGCGGCAGCCCCGCGAGTGGAACGTCCCAATATCCTGTTCCTGATGGCGGATCAGTTCCGGGGCGACTGCCTGGGCATAAACGGCAACCCGGTGATTCACACACCAAACCTGGACAGGATCGGTAGGGAAGGCGCATGTTTCGGACGCGCCTATTCGTCCACGCCTACCTGCACCCCGGCGCGTGCTGCCCTGCTCACCGGCCAATCCCCCTGGACACACGGTATGTTGGGATACTCGAAGGTCGCGGAGTCCTATCCGGTGGAAATGCCGCAACTGCTCCGTGATGCCGGCTATTACACGCTGGGCATTGGCAAAATGCACTGGGCGCCGCAACGCAACCTGCACGGGTTCCACAAGACCATTCTCGACGAATCCGGTCGTGAACAAAGCATTGATTTCCGCAGCGATTACCGTTCCTGGTTTGCTACCGAAGCGCCAGCCCTCGACCCGGACGTAACCGGTATCGGCTTCAACGATTATCGCGCCGCAACCTATAAACTGCCGGAACGGCTGCATCCCACGCAGTGGACCGGCGACGTGGCCGTAAATTTTCTGGACGGTTATCAGGAGGCATCGCCCTTCTTCCTGAAAGTGTCCTTCGCGCGGCCCCATAGTCCCTACGATCCGCCGCAGCGTTGGATGGATTATTATAAAGACGCCGACCTGCCGAAAGCCCACATCGGTGATTGGGCGGAGCGGTATCGGGAGCGCAGCGATGACAGCAATAATATCTGGCATGGCGACATGGGTGAAGAGCAGGTGCGCAAGTCACGGCAGGGATATTATGGTTCCATTTCCTATATTGACGAACAGGTAGGACGCATTCTGGAAGCGCTCGAAAAACGGGGCTGGCTGGAGAACACGCTGATCCTGTTTACAGCCGACCACGGCGACATGACCGGCGATCACCACATGTGGCGCAAGTCCTACGCCTATGAGGCGTCCGCGAACATCCCCATGCTGCTGCGTTGTCCGGAAGGATTCGGCGGCAAGCGTGGACAACACCTGCCCCAACCGGTGGAACTGCGGGATGTGCTGCCCACGTTTCTGGATGCTGCAGGCGCACCGGTGCCCGACGCGGTGGAAGGCGCCAGCATGCTGAACCTCGTGCGCGGCAACACCGACGGCTGGCGCGACTACATAGACCTCGAGCATGATGTCTGCTACGATGTCAAGAACCATTGGACGGCGCTGACCGACGGCAAACAGAAATATATCTTCCACGCATTCGACGGCGAAGAACAACTCTTTGATCTTGAAAGCGACCCGGGCGAAGAAAAAGACCTCGCAGGAGATGCCGAACATACCGCAACACTCCAATTATGGCGCAACAGGATGATTGCCCACCTCGAACCCCGTGGTGAGGACTGGGTCAAAAACGGAAAACTTGTACTCCACAAACAACGCATCCTGCACTCGCCGAATTATCCGGCAGCCGCTGAAAACAAGAAGAAAACATGATGGCAATAGGCAATCATTCACTTTTTATTAACCACGAAAAGCACGAACCACACGAAATTAATCATAGGATAATTCTCTCTATGGCTGCTTTGGGATAAGCGTTAAAGTTTACAAGCAGACCAAGTCTCAAACCGGTGGCTTTCAAGTAATTTAAAACCTGCGCCCGGTGGATAGGCTCCAGGGATTTAGTTGCTTTTAATTCGAGAAGGATTAAATTGAAACAGATCAAATCCGCTTTAAAATATTGCTGTAACGAATCACCTTTATATGCCAACCTTATTTCGGCTTGTCTCTGAAATGGGATATTCCTTATGGATAATTCTTTTTCCAAGCATTCCTGATATACGGATTCCAGAAAACCCGATCCGATCTCTTTATAGACTTCAAATATTGCCCCCTGAATCTGATAGCATTCCTCTTTATAAAGAAGGGCACCTGATTTTCCATGTGTTTCGTGGTTCATGCGATCATTACCTTTTGTCAACCACGAAAAGCACGAACCACACAAAAGTATTTATGCTGTTTTTTTTGTGCTTTATGTGTGTTATGTGGTTCATAAAATCATTACCTTTTGTTAACCACTAACGGCACGAACCACACAAAATTGTTTATGCTGCTTTTTTTCGTGCCTTTCGTGTGTTTCGTGGTTCCTATAATCACCCAGATAGAGCGTTCAGCCTTCCGATGACGGCGCTGGCTTCTGCAATAATGTCGTCCACGATTTCCTGAACCGGTTTCACATCGTAGATACGCCCCACCACCTGGCCGCAAGCGATAGTACCTAGGTCTATGTCGCCGCTGAGATAGGCTTCTTTGCCCACTCTTCCCGCGATGACCGGCAACAGGTCCTGCAAGGTTGCGCCTTCGGATTCCAACTTTTCAACCGTCCTTGCCGCCTCGTTCTTCATGATGCGCGCCGCATTCTTTATACTGCGCTCCACCACCATGGTATCCGTTTCTTTGGCTTCCACCATCCAGTGCTTGAAGTTTTCGTGCATGGGACTTTCCGCCGCCGCCATGAAACGGGTGCCCATGAGTATCGCCTCGGCACCGAGCGACAATGCGGCAACCAGACTGCGTCCATCGCAGAAACCGCCCGCCGCAATAACGGGAACATTCAGTTCCTGTGCGGCTTTCGGCAGCACAATAAGCGAGGGGACATCGTCCATGCCCGGATGGCCGCCGCACTCAAAGCCGACCACAATGACCGCGTCTGCACCGATGGATTCCGCCTTGTGGGCAAAACGCACCGCAGGCACTTTATGGATCAGTTTTACTCCTGCGGATTTCAGTTTGGGCACATAGGGCTCCGGATTGCGTCCCGCCGTTTCCACCGCGGGTATTCCCTCTTCACACACCACATCAAAGAAAGCATCCGTCATGTCGCCCGGCAGCATGAGGGGCAGCATGGAGACGTTCACACCGAAAGGCTTATCGGTCATATCACGGGTCTTGTGGATTTCCTCACGCAATTCTTTTGCGGTGGCACAGGAAACCGCCGTGATAAATCCCATACATCCCGCATTGGCAACGGCCGCTACCAGTTCCGCTTTTGCGAGCCATTGCATGCCGCCCTGCAGGATGGGATGTTGTATGCCGAGCATTTCTGTAATACGTGTCTTAAACATGAGAACCTCCTCCAAGTTTGGTGATTGCGTTAGTGGTGGAAGTATGGCGCAGATTGAGGCGGGAATGCAAGGAAACGGCTTATTGGAAAACCCATAATTGTGCGTATGGGAGTTATGGGACTTATGAGACTTATGATAATATAGCAGTCTGTGATCTATTTTAGTTACAGGATAATCCCTATGATTTCTCAGAAGAATACAATTGCCGTAGCCGTAGGCGCTGTTACAATTGGCGGTGGTGCGCCTGTGTGCGTGCAGGCCATGACCAATACCAGCACGGTCAACGTGGATTCCACGGTGCAGCAGACCCTTGCCCTGGTGGACGCAGGCGCTGAAATGGTGCGCGTGACCGTGAACACCCCCGAAGCAGCACAGGCGGTTCCGGAAATCGCCAAGCGCCTGCAGGATGCAGGGTGCAGCGTCCCCCTGATAGGCGACTTTCATTATAACGGCCACACGTTGCTCCATGATTTTCCG
>CAZBNU010000107.1:3842-12650 GCA_964493075.1 uncultured Nitrospirales bacterium
CTGCAATCACTGGAACTGCGCCAGTTTGCCCCGTCCGTAACCGCATGTCCGGGATGCGGGCGCACCTCAAGCAACCGGTTCCAGCATCTGGCTGCGGATACGCAGCGGTATATCCGCACAAGGCTTTCTGATTGGAAACGCGAGTACCCCGGCGTGGAAGGGTTGAAGGTCGCAGTCATGGGCTGCATCGTAAACGGCCCCGGCGAATCCAAAGCCGCTGACATCGGCATCAGTCTACCCGGCGATAACGAGCAGCCCCACTGCCCGGTGTATGTGGACGGGGAAAAAGCAGCGACTCTGCAGGGCACACAACAGGAAATTACGACGGCGTTTCTGGAACTTCTGGAAACCTACGTGGCAAGCCGTTACGGTCAGACAAAGGCTTAATTGGTTTCAGTGCCCGACTTCTGTTTCTCCGCCTTGCGGGCGTCCTCAATGGCCTGGCGAAATTCAGGCGTCATGAAGGTGTCCTTAAACAACTCCCGCTCCGTCATCTTGAATTGCAACTGCGAATACTTGAAATCCAACACGGCAATGTATATCGCAGCAAGCAACAACACCAGGAATATCCCCCAGTAGGCAAGCATCACCCACGCGCTTATGTCGGGCGTTGCCAATTTCAGGCTTGCAACTGCCATAATGATGCAAAGTAGCAGACACGCGCCGCCTGCGGCACGCCATCGTTGCTGTGAAATCATTGCGTTGTCTCCTGCTGTATGTTAACGGGGAACCCACACACGTTCTTCGTAGCGCTCGCCGTTGGGGGCGACAACGGTGCGCACTTCGTAGCGGCCTGCGTGGGACCGCAACACGGGCGGCGGCGGCCCAGGCGAAGTATAGGCAACAGGCGGTGGTGTAGGCGTTGTCGTTTTCTCAATGTGGTCGCCAATCAAGGCACCAGTGATTGCGCCCGCTGCAGCGCCAATCAACGCGCCTTCGCCGGTGCGCCCCATGGTGCTGCCAGCAATCGCGCCCAGACCCGCACCCACCGCGCCGCCAGCAATAAGACCGTCCTGTACCGGCGTGGTGTTGCATCCGGAAACCACCAGCGCACACGCCAAAAGGCCAACACATAAACATGTATTCTTTCTCATGTTACGTCCCTTCTTTATAACTTTACAGCACAACACTCATCCTACGCAAGATATAGACGAAAAACATGCGCCAGTTATTCACGTATAGCGGCAACGAGGTCTTTTGATATGTCGGATGGGGCTTTGCTATGCTCTAATCCAGCAGAAATATAAACTCAAACTCTGGAGATCACTCATGCCGATTGCCGAACATTCCATGTATGTGCGCATGCTGGACCACGCCCTGTCAAAGGGTTTTGCCTATCCGGCGATCAACGTGCTGGAACTGACCAGCCTGAACGCCGCTATTGAGGGCTTCGCCGCAGCGGGAAGTGATGGCATCGTCCAGATTTCCGTGGCGGCAGGTATGCACTCATCGGGTCCGGCGAAAGACCCAGTGCTGGGCGCGATTACGCTGGCGGAACATGCGCGACGTCTGGCGGAGAAAGTCGGCGTCTATGTGGCGATACATACGGACCACTGCCCCACATCGAAATTAGATTCTTTTCTGAAGCCACTCATTGCGGAAACGGCACGACGACGATCCGCAGGACTTCCCAACCTATTCCACAGTCACATGTACGACGGCAGTGACCTGCCTATGGACGAGAATCTACGCATCGCCGAGGAACTGCTCGTACTGTGCCGGGACAACGAGATTATCCTGGAAGTGGAAGCGGGCGTTGTGGGCGGTGAGGAGGACGGCGTCACCGGCGCACCGAACGCCAAACTGTACACCACCACGGAAGACATGCTACTGGTCTATGAGACGTTGAGTCGTGTGGAAGGCGGACGGTTCATGCTTGCCGCCACGTTTGGGAATGTGCATGGCGTGTACAAGCCAGGACAGGTGAAACTGATGCCGAAAATCCTGTGCGAGGGCCAGAACGCTGTAATGGCCAAGCATGGCAGGGATGCACGTATGTGGCTGGTGTTTCATGGCGGCAGCGGCACCAGTACGGAAGAAATCCATGAGACGCTGGACTATGGCGTTGTCAAGATGAATGTGCATACCGACACGCAATATGCCCTGACCCGCGCTGTGGCGGACCATTTCTACACCCATTACGCCGGTGTGTTGAAAGTGGACGGCGAAGTGGGCATAAAACAGGATTACCTCGCAAGCACCTGGCTCGATAAAGGCCGCGCCGGCATGGTGGCGCGGGTGGTACAGGCATGTGATGAACTGAAATCCACAGGAAGAAGTTTGGCAAACACAAAATGACATTGGACGGATCAGACCGATCAAAACAATCCGTCCAATCAGTCCAATCAGTCCAATCCCACAAGGAACCTTATGCAATGAAACACTATAACGCCGAGAACCTGTTAGTGAAACCCGATGCTCTCTCGGAAGAACCGGGCTTACTGCTTAACATTACCCCGGAAAGCGCAGGATGGCAATATATTTCCTTTCAGGTGCGCACACTGGCCGCCGGAAATTCATGGCGATTCGAAACCGGTGACAACGAGCTGGCGCTGGTCAATCTCAGTGGAAAATATACCGTCGAATCAGATAAAGGCACTTGGTCTGGCATTGGCGGCAGACGTTCCCCTTTTGAGGGTGCGGCGCATGCGCTGTATCTTCCCCGCCAGACAGCATTTACCGTAACAGCCGAAGAAGCAGGCGAATTTGCCGTAACATGGTGTCCCACAAACGAAGACCATGATGCCTGGTTGATTACGCCGGACAAGGTGAATAGCGGGTTGCGCGGCGGCGACAATGTAACCCGACAAATCAACGATCTGCTGCCGCCGGGTTCGCCGGTACATCGGCTGGTGCTGGTGGAAGTCTACACGCCGGGCGGCAACTGGAGCAGTTATCCCCCTCACAAGCACGATGTGCATATCGCAGATGCATCCGGCAACTTGATTGAATCCGATCTTGAAGAGGTGTATTACTACCGCATCAATCCCCCGCAAGGCTATGCGTTCCAGCGTGTGTATACCGATGAGACCTGCCCGCTGCACAAGGCAGGCTATCCCATTGATGCGGTAATGCTGGCACAGGACGGATGCGCCGTGCTGGTGCCCGAAGGCTATCATCCCGTGGTGAGCGCACCGGGCTACACCAGCTACTACCTGAACGTCCTCGCCGGAAGCGCTCAAAGCCTCGCCAACCAGGACGACCCCCGGTACAGTTGGGTAAAAGAAACCTATCGCTCGATGGATGATCGGTTGCCGTTGTATTAAGGGGTAAAGAATACATGCGTTCAATGTCACCTATTTTCATAATCTCTATTGACTGATAATCCCAAACTCTTTTACAGGCCGCTTCACAATCACGTAAGCGCAGGATAACAAAATGAAGATTGCTGTTGTTTTCGTTTTGGTAGTATTGTGTATTGTCACGGTTAACGCGGAAGTTCAGGATTACCTGTTTAAACTGCCGCAACCGAAAACGATTTTTCTTACGCCGGACATAGATACCTTTCCCCCACTCTATGAAGACGACCGGGGCGGTTCTTTTGGCGCATGGAGTTTCACCATGATGTCGCTTTCGGGGTTGGCAGCGCTGGATACAACCAAAAACAATGGCGGCTGCATGGTGTGGGTACATAGCCCTGGCATTGAAAGTTATCCCATTATCCTTGATGATATTATAAAGCGCACTGGCGCAGTCGTCAGCCCCATTCCCAGTCTCGAAGAAATGGTCGCGCTGGGCGTTGAAAAGGGTTGGGTGAAGGGCTATATCCTGTACCGCGCCGAAGGCAGCGAACGGAATGTGTATGACAAGATTGATCTTGCTGATCCTGCCTACAACAACTCCGCCAATGTCGCCACCAACCTTGCGGGACATCTGGGCGGGATTATTGTGGAGGAACGGGCGGAACCGGTATTCAAGGCGATGGGGCTGCACTGCCTGCTGGATGTGCGGGACAAGGACGAGCGCTGGTGTTTTGAAAATCACAAAGAATTGTTCACGCGCAAGTCGCTCCATCTGATCGACCCCAAAGCACCGCACATGCGGGATTATGCCATTGCCACCCGTTCGATGTGCGTGTTCGGCGTGGTGCCCCTGGTGGATGAGGTGCTGCAATGGCTGGAACCAAACGCTCCCACGTTGGGTTGGAACGGCGGCGACGAGCACACTTTTGTGGCGCAGTTGAGTCGTCATGCCCACTTCACCACGGCATCAAACTGGATCATGAATCTTCCCGTCATGAGCTGCCTGTCGACGGGACAACAGGTGGCGTGGGAGGAACTGCAGGTCAACCGCAGGTCGCAGGCGGACCCCTTGCTGCTGGACTGGCCGGAGGACACCCACTTCACCAGTTTTGTGCTCAGCGACGGCGACAATGTGCAGTGGTTTATCGGCAATTTCATTAACCATCCCAACGGCTACTGGCAGGCGGAACATCGGGGCGCATTCCCCTTCGGCTGGACCATGCCGGTGGACCACCTCAGCCAGGTCGCCCCTTCGATCCTTGCCTACCTCGCACGCACCGCTTCGCCCAATGATCAGGCCATCACCTTTCCGTCCGGCTACTACTATCCAGACGCCTATGGCAGCGCATTGCCCGGCGACACCGACTGGTATGAGGAGCGGGTGCGCATGTTTGCAGAACGCACCGGCCAACTCGGCGTACGAGTGCTGATCAACATTGCCGAGAACTGGGACGGTGACGGCGCCATGCACGGCTATCGTTGTTTCGCGCAGCAGATACCAGACATTGCTGGGGTGCTTGCCATGCAGTACCATCCCTATAACGCAGGCCGCGGCGCAGTTGCGTGGGTAGACGATAACAATCACCTTCCCGTACCGGTTGTCACGCCACGCTTTGCTATGTGGAGCGGCCTCTCCCATATTAAAGGCAACGGTTCCCCGGCGCTCGTGGCGCAACTGATCAACGAACAACCCCATGCGGGATTGCCGGACTCGCTGGAATACTTCGACTGGACCATTGTCCATGCGTGGTCAAGTTTCAAGCAGGCGAACACCTCTGAAAACATCCTCGCAGAGGAACTGAAGGATGGCAAGAAACGCGAAAAGGGTGAGCACGTGCGCAACGCCTATGAACCTACGTGGTGGTGTGTGCAACGCCTGGCGCCCCATGTGCGTGTGGTATCCCCGGAAGAACTGCTATGGCGCATCCGCATCCACAGCAAACCCGCAGCAACACTCGATGCCCTTGCAAAACGCATGCAGAAAAACCCCGCCACACCGCCACACCAGCAGGCATTACTGAATGCCTACCGCGAACAACTTGCCGCATCACCACCAGAAACGCCCGAGGCCATCCGTGTAGCCTTCTACCGACTCCAGGACGTTTATCTGGGGAAAGTGCTCTAAAAAATTAAATGCGAGCATTATCTGCGACCAAGATTAAAGGACGTTAGGGGCAGGAAATAGAATTCCATGAGAATTTGCGTTCCAAAATAGGGATTTTGAAACGAGCTCTGTTGAGACTCATAACCTCATTTTGGGGGTATCAAAGACATACACATGAACAGACGACAATTTCTATGCAACGTATCAGCCGTTACGGCAACTGCGCTTGGGACGCAACACTGGAACGCGCCTGTTTTTGCGGCATCCGGTGCGAACCAGTCCGGTGATAGACTGGAAGGGTTCATCGTCTCCGATGCGCACTTCGGTTGGGTGAATGAACAGCAACCCGACCCGGAGGAGCAGCGCCGCGCAATGGCGCATATACGGGAGCGCTTCCCCCATCTGGATGTGTTCATTGATACGGGCGACGCCCATCACGGTAATCTACGGGGCAAGGATGGCGATGTTGCCCGACGCGATTGGCTTGACATTATTGCCAACGGCGCAGGGCCTATACCCTTTCTGTATGTGCCCGGCAACCACGAAATCGAGGGCACCGCAGAAGGCGATCAGGAGGAACGCTGCTGTCGCCTCGGCAGTCTGTCCTGCCGCCCTTATTACAGTTTCGACATCAAGGGAATCCATTTTGTGTCCGTGCCCGAAATGATCCGCGCCGTCTATGTCACCCGCGAAACCCTGGAGTGGCTTGCCCTCGACCTGCGCGTCCACAGGGACAAAACCACCATCATCCTCTCCCACAATCACATATTGGACACTACCGGCCCCTTTGAAGCCGGATACCGCGGCGTGGTTAACAGCGATGCCTTACTGCACCTGTTTGCAGAGAACCCCCAGGTGATCGCGTGGATGCACGGCCACAATCATAACTACGAACTGGTGAAAAAAAATAACGTGCTCTATGTGTCCAACGGCCGTATCGGCGGATTTGATCCCAGCCGCAACCTGACGGAAGGTTCCCACGGGTTGGGCGGCATGTACTTCGCTGTAACCGAATCAGGACTCACCGTCCGTTCCTACAGCGCCACCCGGAGCTGTTTTCTGGACGAAGTTAATCTGGAATCCCTGTCCGCCGCACTTGAAACTAAAACCTCCTTCTCGCCCAATGCGCCAAGCGCATACTCTTATGGATACGGCGGTGCACGGAACGGCCAGCGCATCCCGGTGAAGCATCATATTGCTGGCAACTCCTTATCGCGTAGTCTCTATATTTCTTCAATAGCAGATGCCGTTTTCAATGACGACCCCGGTTTTACGCTGTATACGGCGCGCCACGAAGACAAACTCGGGAAACCACCACAGCAAATGTTGATGGGCAGTGAAATCAGAGGGCCCGGCAAGACCTTCACCTGGGAGAATCCGGGCATCACAATTCTTCCTCCTGAAAATCCCAAAAAATCAATTCTATTTTCCATTCCCAAGGGCGGCGATGGACAGATTAAATACTACCGCTGCGCCCCGGGACATGCCTACTGTTTCCGTCTACACGTCCATGCCGAATCGCCGGGCGTCCGGATTCGTATGCGGGCGTTGTTGACTGATACGAACAAAAAAACATTGCACACCCGGGAACAAGAGCATACGCTCATTGCAGGCGATCAGGTTTTGACTATGCAATGGGATATTCCAGCACTGGCGGACACCACCATCTACACCGATGCGGATAGCGATATCCAGACGCAGTTGGTAATCACCAATGAAATAGCAGGTCTCGACAAACCCCTTCGCGTGCTACACACGGAACTGCTTGTGGACGATGCCGACGAAGCAACAAACACCTCCGGGATACGTTTGGATGGGAAAACATACACAGCATCAAATCCTCTTTCCGATGGCAACGTGGAATGCCTTCCCCTAGACGGCAAGACAAAGGCAGGCGAGGTTGTGGAGTGTCTTGCCAGCGGTAACCGGCGCATCACCTGGATCATCCGCGAGGAAGGCGACGCCGTGCAGGTGCGCAATGCCGTGGCAACAATGAAAGACGGCTGGCTTGAGATAGGGCCCGTACGTGCTGAATGGATGGACACACCGGTTATCGTTATTGCGCCCCTTGCCCCGCCAAAACAACCTCATGTATACAGGCTGAACAGCGTGTCATCGGCACGCATCCGACACAATTCTGATGGAAGCATTAAACTGGCGGATATGGTAACGACAAATGCTGCAACCATAGAAATACTGTCAAAAAACGCCCCTACTAGAATTGACGGGGGCACGTTGTTGTCTGCGAACGATGAATGCATTATCATAAAGACAGAAGCGAAGAATTTAACAATCCATTTCTTCTGACGCTCGCGTATCACGAATTCACGAAATATGCCGGAAGAAACTGAGATGCTTGGCACTTCATACATCGAATCTGTTATGATCGTTTGCATTGCAAGATGTTCTTGCTTTCGACCCAATAACCCTCCACAAGTCGCTGCCTGTTCAGGCATTTAAGAAAGGAATACCATGTCGCTTAGTGAAGCGTATGAAAAGCAGTTGGATAGTTTTGATGCCACCGAAAGACAGGAAGCGCTGGACGCGCTTATTGAGGGCGCCAACACAGGGGAAATCAATCTGCCAGAACCCGGCGACCATTTCAACCTGCATTGTCACTCCTTCTTCTCCTTCAACGGTTATGGCTATTCTCCCACCGGCCTGGTCTGGCGGGGAAGAACCGCTGGCCTCTGCGGCATGGCCCTCATTGATTTCGACGTGCTGGATGGGGTGGATGAATTCCTCAACGGTTGCAACACGCTCGGACTTTATGCGGGCGCAGGTCTGGAAACGCGGGTCTTCGTAAAAGAGTTTGCGGCAGATGAAATCAACTCGCCCGGCGAACCAGGCATCGCCTACCACATAGGCATGGGGTTCGTCTCTTCATCCGTATCCGGGCAGGATGCCGCCTTGTTGGGGGGATTCAAGGATATGGCCCAAAAACGCAGCCAGGCCATCATCCAGCGGGTCAATACCCTACTCGAAGAAATTGCGCTAGATTACGAAAGTGATGTGCTTCCCCTGACCCCTGCAGGTAATGCCACAGAGCGTCATCTATGCAGCGCCTACGACGAAAAAGCGCGTACTCTATATGAAAACACCGCCACACTGGCCGCTTACTGGGCAAATAAACTGGGCTTGCTGGAAGACCAAGTGGCAACACTGCTTGCCGATCCGCCTGTTTTTCAGGGGGTATTGCGCAGTAAAACCATGAAAGCCGGCGGCGTGGGATATGTAAAGGCGCAAAGCGATGAGTTTCCCTCTCTTGATGAGGTCAACCAACTGATTCTTTCCAACGGCGCAATACCCACGTTTGCGTTTCTGGACGGCACTTCTTCCGGCGAAGCCAGAATGGACGAATTACTGGATACAATGGTGAGATCCGGCGTTGCAGCGGTAAACATCATACCGGATCGCAACTGGAACATCACGGATGCCGCCACCAAGGAATTAAAACTAAAA